>JAZFVY010000487.1:0-5075 GCA_036447975.1 Desulfobacterales bacterium | reverse complement strand
GATATATCATCAGAGGCGTTCACCACTGGGCGGCTAATTTGATGGTGGTAACCATATTTCTGCATATGATCAGGGTGTACATTTACGGTGCCTATAAGAAACCGCAAGAGATCAACTGGATTACCGGCGTATTGCTTTTTTGTTTAACCATGGCCTTTGGCTTTACCGGATATTTATTGCCGTGGGATCAGAAAGCGTATTGGGCCACAAAGGTCGGTACCAGTATGATGGGAACCATTCCCGTCGTCGGTGAATATGCTTTAAAGATGCTGCGCGGCGGGACAAACCTCGGCGCCCTGACATTGGCAAGGTTTTATGCCTTCCATGTTATTTTTCTACCCATAGCAACCGCAATCTTACTTATGGGGCATTTTTTCATGATCCGCAGACAGGGTCTTTCAAAACCACTTTAAAAGATGCAAAGAAAAAAATTATGAGAACACTACCAAACAACAATGATCTCGAACATTCGGGCGAAACGTTTTACCCTTCCTTTCTTTTTAAAGAGATTGTCGTCATGATGCTGATCTTTATTCTGGTGGCAATTATTTTAGCCATGGTTTTCCCCGTTGGACTTGAAGATCCGGCCGATATGACGGATAATCTGTACATCCCTAAGCCTGAGTGGTATTTTATGTCCTTATATCAGCTTTTAAAGTATTTCCCGGGGAAACTGGAGATAATCGCCACGGCCATCATACCCTCAGGCGGCATCATCGCACTTTTACTCCTGCCTTTTATTGATAAGAACACAGAAAAAAGACCGACCAAAAGACCGGTTGCAATGGCTCTAGGTTTTCTTGCCGTTGCGGCGATTATTTTTTGGACAGTGGTGGGAATTTTGTCTTAACAGCAGCGAAAGGAGGGATTGCATGTAAAGGTAGTATAAATTTACCAATGATAGAATGTATTTAAACAACAAATCAACAACCGCAAGGAGGTACAAATGAAGAAAGCATTTATTATTTTGGTACTTGTTCTAACAGTCGGGACCTTAGTGGTTTACCAGACAACGGTTGCTCAAACCAAACCTAAAGGGGATCTGGTGTTAGTTTCAAAAAAGGTAAAGTCAGCACCTGCAGACGCTGGCAGCTCTCAATGGAGCGAAACTAAACAAGCCAAGATTATCCTTACCGGGGGGGGAACCGTTGAAGGTAAAATAATTGAACTAAAAACAAAATCTGTCTACACAAAGGATGATATATTTTTCCTGTTTGAATGGCCCGATAAAGACAAAAGTATGGATAAAAATGAATGGAAATTTAAAGGGGGTAAATGGAACAAGACAAAGGCTAACGAAGACCGGATAGGGGTGGTATGGGAAGTAAACAGAGTGGACAAATTTGCTAACAAGGGATGCGCTGTTCTTTGTCATAATGAATCCAAGAACGATGAAGAATGGTATTATGCGACAAGCTCTTCAAGAGAAAAGGCCGATCTCTGGCACTGGAAAGCTGTCAGGTCAAATCCCGTGGGGTATACCGAGGACGGCTTTGTAATTGATAATCCCAGCAAAGAGGTTGAAAAAGGCAGAAAGAGAGATGCCGGTTCAAAGACCACTAAGGCCAAGAACAACCGAACCAAAGATAAATCGGGCCCGGCATATATGCAGGATCCTTCTAAGCCGGCATCCATTCCGGGTTCCCTGCTTGTTGCACAGGCAGTTGAAATAAAGGGTTCTTCGACGTTCAAGGAGGGTGATGAGATCCCCGCGTATATGCTTTACCCCGTATGGAAAGGCAGTTTTGCAGATATAAAAACAAAAGGTGTCTGGAAAGACGGGAAGTGGACCGTCATGATGTCGAGAAAACTCAAAACCGGCCACGACGATGATGTTCAATTCAATACCAGAAAAAAATACCCTTTTGGTATTGCCGTATTTGACAACTCAGGGGGTCATAGTAGCTACAATTCAGAGCCGCTGAAACTACAGTTTAAATAAAAACAACTTTCTAAATAAGGAAAAGGGCTCGTTTTCTTAACGAGCCTTTTCTTTTTGTATCAAGACAATTTAATTTTTCAAAATTTCTTTTATTGCGTTATCAAATTGATTATTTTAATCAGGGGTAGATCATTTGAACCTGAAGGTAATGGTGATGGTTTGTCTTGAAACCATTCTATACAATAAAAAACGACAAAAGAAATTATCATTCTTTTTGGGATATCTATATTTGCGGCGTTTACGGCGAATTTTTTCTCGCCTTTCGGCATTGCCCTTGTGGGCCAGTGGGATGATTCAAAAGGAGCCATAACGGCAAAAGCCAAAAATGATGTTTTTGTCGATGAATTTGAAATTGATGATGTAAAGATCGCAAAACAAATCTATGACAGCAGCAAACCCGTTGAAGCTGTTAAGTCAAGTAAATCCAATTTTTATCATTATCAAATGATAGTCCCTGTAGTTGTGAGCAGGTCGGTTTCTGCGCAGGCTTTGATAACACTCGGGAAGAGGAAGAGCTGCCGGCAATAAATCAAGCCTTGATTCGCTTGATAGCGGCGCCCAGCCGGCCAAACTTTTTTTCAATTGCTTCATATCCGCGGTCTAAATGATACACGCGATTGACTTCGGTTGTGTTTTGAGCAACCAGGCCGGCCAGGATCAGGGAAGCGCTGGCCCTGAGATCCGTCGCCATTACCGGCGCACCGGATAGCGTTGGAACACCTGTTATCAAGGCGGTATTTCCGGTTATTTTAATATCAGCCCCCATACGCTTGAGTTCACTGACATGGATAAAACGGTTTTCAAATATGGTTTCTGAAATAATGCTGAAGCCTCTGGCAACAGACATCAGCACCATGAACTGAGCCTGCATGTCAGTGGGAAATCCAGGATAAGGCAAGGTCTTTACATCAACACTGGAAATTTCATCTGTTCCGACAACCTGTATACGCTTATCTTTTATGGTTACATGGGCGCCGGTAAGCCTCAGTTTGTGGATAACCGCTTCAAGATGATCGGGCTCGCAATCCAAAAGTGTCACGTCACCTGCGGTCAGGGCTGCCGAAACCATGAAGGTGCCGGCTTCTATGCGGTCGGGTATGACGGAAACCGAAACCGGACGCAGTTCAGAAACACCATCAATGGTAATAACCGATCTGCCGGCGCCCTCAATTTTTCCTCCCATTTTGTTTAAAACATCGGCAAGTGCGACGATCTCAGGCTCACGGGCTGCATTCCTCAGCACTGTAATTCCTTCGGCCAGAACAGCCGCCATCATAATATTTTCTGTTCCTGTTACTGTGGCTATGTCAAAATATATTTCGTTTCCTTTCAGACAATCGGCTGAAGCTTCAACATATCCATGTTTCAATTCAATCGAAGCACCAAGACGTGTAAGCCCCCTTAAATGCAGATTAATGGGTCGTGCGCCGATAGAACATCCGCCGGGCAACGATACGCGGGCCTTTTTAAGCCTGGCCAGCAGGGGGCCCAACACCAGGATTGAGGCCCGCATCTTCCTAACCAGATCATATGGCGCCTCGTGATTGTTCAGACCGCTTGCGTCTATCCGAATAATGTCACCTTCTGTTTCAATCTTTGCTCCAAGATTTGTAAGCAGAAGTGTTGTGCTCTGGATGTCTTGAAGGCCCGGGACGTTGGAATATGTATTCCATCCATCGGTCAAAAGTGATGAAACGAGAATCGGAAGCGCCGCATTTTTTGCACCGCTGATCCTGACCTCTCCTTTTAGGGCATGTCCCCCTTCAACAATAATTTTGTCCATATAGACCTCGCGCAAATAAAAAAGCGCTTACCAACATTATAGATGAGAAAAGCGCTTTTAAGCTTGAATAGTTATCCATACATTAGTGGTGATTGTTGTCCTTTCCCTTGGATGAGTCTATCACAGCCTTGATAATACAGTAAGTCATTCCGAGACTTATAATGTTGAGTGCATACCACAGACCACCCATGAAAACCATATGAGACATATCCCAGATCCATTCAAAATTAAACGGAAACATAAATAATCCTCCAACTCCGGACAAGCCGGCTTAAGCTTCTGCCGGTTTCAATTCCTGTTCCTGATCAACCAGAGGCTCGGCCTCGGTTTCTTCCGATTCCTCTTCTTCAGCAAATAATGGCTCTATCGGATTCAGTTCAGGCTCATTTGGAAATACCGGTAAATAACGGTGTGCTATGGCTATAAGGATAATACCGTATGCAACCGGGAGTATTGTGGTGGCAATTTCCTGCCAGCTCGGGAAATACATGGCCCAGCTGTCAAATGTCATTACCGGTACAGCCATTACCTGGAGTACCATTGCCCAGCGATTGATGCAAACCCCGACAACAGCCAGGATCACGGCAATCCAAAGTGTTACAGGATTTTTACGTCCTTTTTTGAAAATCAGAATAGCAGCCGGAACAAAGCCGCAAATTACTATTTCAGCAAACAGTATCCAATATCCGTACAACGGGTTATCGGAATAGAAAAATTTCAGCGCAAATCCCTTGGAAGGCGCCGTTACAGTTGCCCAGTACCAGGTATCGATGGTTTTGGCGATAATGTAAGTTAGAATCATCCACCCTGAAATTTTGGCAAGAAGCTCGACGGCATTGTCCTTGACCAGTTTTTTTCTGGTAACCGCTTCAGTGATTTTAGTAATCATAATTGTAAAACATGGCCCGCAAGCTGCTGCCGACCAGGTAAAGAGGAAGAATGTCCAGGGCCAGATAAAAAGTCCTTCACGAAAGGCAAACGGACGTCCAAACAGAACGCCGGCAACGCCGCCCAGGGATCCTTGGTGGAAAAAGGAAAGGAACACACCGGTTGCTGCAAATACCGCCATGATTTCGTGCAAGTTGTGTCCGAGATGATGAAAAAAAGGCACTCTGTCAATCTGGCGATTTTCAAGGATAAGCGGAATAAATTCGATGGTCAGAACTCCGAAGTAGGCAGAAAGACAGAATGCCACTTCGGTCAGCATGGAGTGAACATTGGCATGCCAGAATATAAACCATCCCCTTAAGGGCTGTCCGATATCGATGGCCAAAATGAGCAGAGCCGAACTGTAGCATATGAACCCGATGAGAACCGCGTAATTGATGATACTGTCAAGTTCATCTTTTC
>JAZFVY010000486.1:0-8928 GCA_036447975.1 Desulfobacterales bacterium | reverse complement strand
TTAAAGCACGAATTTTAGTAAACACCTTCTCGATATCAGGGGAATAAGCCAATTCCACTGCCCTGCTTTTATGAATAAGATCTACATGCTCCTTGTAATTGTCAGATGTTAAGCAAGGAATCAGATTATGGGAATAAGGTAGCAGAGCCTCGGTATAGTCTTCAGGCCTGACAAACATCAAGGTTCCCAGCACCTGCGCTGCTTTAGCCGCAGATGCAAGTAACTGTTCATTTAATACAAGGTTTGTCGGCAACCGAAACAATAAAGGTATCGGAATCTCCAAAATGGGAGGTACATCCAAAGCTATAGACCTGTCTTCATTAAATTTCAGCGGCGTGATCCTTCGGGAGATTTCGAAGCAGGTGTTGATATATTCGCGGCCGTGTATGCCGTCCCTTGTAGGACGCACGATTTCGGACATGTCTGTCCACATGGAATCAAATCCGGCGCCAACAAAGGGACCGCGATAGCCTGCTCCTGAAACCGGAATTTTGCCTGTGTGTGCCTGGTACCATAGACATTGGATAATATTCGCCCGCCAGTATTCATCCCCAAGAGTCCGGTATGCAGGATCGATTACTCGGGAAAATATTCCCCTTGTGCACTCCTGCACACAGCGAAAACAACTTTGGCAATTATACAGGTATTCAGGCTCGTCCATGGAACTCAAATTGAGATAATTTTCCTTGAAAATTCCATAAACGCATTTTTTCTTAACGCATTCTCGGCAGCTCCCTGCACAGTCCTCCCGGAATTCAACTGTGGAATACTTTCCGATGGGATGAAACCGCGGTGGTGCAGCTTTTATTGGAACGTGATACTTCTTGGGCATGTAATCTTCCTATTTTATCAGCATGAAGTGCCTAAATTCTTATATTATATGATCCTCTCTAACCAATTTTCTTGGTCCCCCCGAATTGCTAAGACGCCAATCCTTGGGAGGAATATATGTCATTAAATTATTCATCTGCCCCAATGATTTTAGACGATCAATTATAAGATGCCAGGCACAATCAGTTTCGGGATTGACCTCACATTTACCATTCTGGGATCCGCCGCAGGGTCCGTTTAAGAGTTTTTTGGCGCAGCGGGTGACCGGGCAAATACTCCCGAACATAGCAAGTTTGCAATCGCCGCAGCCTGTACACTCCTCGGTAAAGACGCCCTGGCTTTCAAGAACGCCGAGGAAAGTCGTGTTAACACCCGGCAGCACAGGAGTCTTGGCGAAACGCCTGGCAACAGCCTGCACGCCGGCTCCGCATGCCAGGGACAACACCGAATCATTGCGTGCAATAGCAGGAGCACCCTCCTGAATAAACTCATCTTCGCACTGGCGCTCTATGGTAAATTCTTCAATCTCGATCTCCCTGCCTTCTTTTTTAAATGCAAGCCTCAAAGCTGAAGCAAGCGTGGCGACCTCGTCTTCCCCTCCGGCAAAACAGGTTTTGACGCAGGTACCGCAGCCAAAGATGAGAAGCCTTTTAGACGACGCAACGATTTCCTTGATTTCTTTGATGGGTTTTTGTTCACCTACTATCATTGTAACTATCCTTATTGGTTTTCAAGTTTGAAGTGAGCCAGGGTTGTGGACTTCTATTATTTATTGAATATATTATAATCCCTAACCCGTATTTCTCACGAACCAGATAAGTTCTTTATGAGAAATCCGGATTAACTTTTTGCGGCCGGATTTGGACCTAATTCGTCTAAGTCCTTAAGTGTCTTTTTAATGATTTGGGCTGTTCCGTCTTCATCACCAAAAGAGATATTGCAAATCGACAGTCGCTTGCCGTTAAGACCGATTTCATCCAATAAGTTTTGGACCCACTCAACCCTTTTCTTTGCCCTAATGTTGCCCTCTAAATAGCGGCATTGTCCTTCGGGACAGACCAGAACAAGCACCCCATCTGATCCGGCTTCAAATGCTCGCAACAAAAACACATCCTTTACCATACTGGAGCATGGAAGCTTGACGATTTTCATTTCAAAATCATCCGCACCGGTTAAAGGCAAAGAAGCGCCTTCGTTAAAAGCGTTAATGCAGTGAAACAATGTTATTTTTGGTTTAAAGTGCTTGTCCATGTTCTTAACCCGGACGAGTAATATTAAGCAGGGAAATCCGATTTATTTGTAATTAAAGAAAGGTTTCGAATTTCAAATTTCGTGCTTTTTGTGGCAAAACTTTTTTCTTTCCGCCACCAAGGCACCAAGGCACTAAGAAAAAACATTTAAATATTTCCTTTGTGTCTTTGTGACTTTGTGGCGAATTTGTTTTTATTCCGGTTTATCCGGCTTAAGTTATCGGCATATACTTATCTATTTCATACTGGCTGACGTGAGTTCGATACATATCCCACTCAATCTTCTTGTTTTCCACAAACTTGTTGAAAACATGCTCACCCAGGGCTTCCTTTACCAGTTCTGATTTTTCAACTTCAAGGAGCGCCTCATAAAGATTTCCCGGTAGGGTTATAATGCCCCTCTCATCTTTTTCTTTTTCGGACATCTCATAGATATCCTCTTCAATAGGTTCCGGAAGTTCATATTCGTTCTCAACCCCCTTTAATCCGGCCGCCAGCATGACTGCAAAAGCCAGATAAGGATTACAGGCCGGATCAGGTGCGCGGAATTCTATGCGGGTGGCCACCTCCTTGCCGGGCTTGTACATTGGAACTCTGATCATGGTTGAACGGTTGCGCTGTGCCCAGGAAATATAAACAGGGGCCTCGTAGCCGGGAACCAGCCGTTTGTAGGAGTTGACCCACTGATTTGTTACGGCGATGATCTCCCGGGCATGTTTCATGATCCCTGCAATATACCCCTTGGCTATTTTGGATAAATTGTATGGATCATTTTCATCAAAAAATAGATTTTTGTCCCCCGCAAACAGGGATTGATGCACATGCATGCCGCTACCATTTTCGCCAAAGATGGGTTTGGGCATGAATGTGGCATAATAACCATGCTGCCTGGCAATTTCCTTGACCACAATTCGATAGGTCATGGTTTTTTCAGACATGCTGAGGGCTTCGTCAAAGCGCAAGTCGATCTCGTGCTGGCTCGGCGCCACCTCATGATGGCTGTATTCCACATCAATCCCCATATCCTGAAGGGCAAAAATAGTTTCCCTTCTCAAATCGGACGCCATATCCAAAGGACGGCTGTCAAAATATCCGCCTGTATCAATAACCTCAGGTGCCTTGTTGCTCTTGAAATAAAAATATTCCAGTTCAGGTCCCAGGTAAAATGTATATCCCTTTTCTCCTATTTTATTCAAAAGCCTTTTAAGCACATATCTTGGATCTCCGTCATATGGTGTCTGGTCCGGATTAACGATATCGCAGAACATTCGGGCCACCGGCCTTTCACCAGAACGCCAAGGCAGCAGCTGAAAGGTAGCAGGATCCGGCAGGGCAACCATGTCGCTTTCTTCAATACGTGCAAAACCCTCGATGGAAGACCCATCAAAGCCCATCCCCTCATCCATGCCCATCTCAAGCTCACTTGGCGTTACCGCAAAAGTCTTCAGCATGCCCAGAACATCCGTGAACCAGAACTGAATAAAGCTGACATCTTTTTCTTTAACGAATTTCAAAACATCTTCTTTTGTCATACAGGTTTCACAGCTCATTTGAGTGCCTCCTTTGTGGCAGAACTTCCCCGTGTAATGGGCTTCTGCTATAATAAAATTTGACGACAGTTTTTGTCATGTCTTTTTCTGTCGAGACTATCAAACCAGATTTTTTATCCGCAAATTTTCTCAAAAAAAAAAGACGTCTCTTCCCAACTGCAAGGGATTTAGACGTCTTTGTCTCTTTTTTCCTAAATAACTTTGTACATCTTTGTTCAAAGCTTTAAAATGCCAGAGAAAAGGACAAATATTTAAATTTATCTCACTTGTCAAGGTTATTTTTAAATAGTTAATTCTGGATAAATTTTATCCTGACATGTTAGCAAAAATTAATTTATAAAAAATGGTCGCAAAAGCTGACAATAATCAAATTATTAATAAAACCAAGGAGATATACTTGTTGTAGTTAAATAAAGAGATTTGCGGGTTTTTAATTAATAAATACAGCGACAAATAATAATAGGATTATGGAACATTAAGGTACCATAGAGTCTTTCGAGTATCATGCATTCTTAAATTCATAAATACTCTCCCAGGAAGATCGGCCGGGTATTTTACAGTCCCAAAACAACCAACCATCAACGGCATCTCGGGTAATTGTAACCGCCGCTGCGCAGGGGGATAAAAATTTCTTCCCATTTAATATTAAAGCGCCGTTATCAACTTTGCCTTGGTAGACATAGCCTTTATACTTTCCGCGCAATTTGGTTCCATGCGGAAAAGCGACACCATCAACCGCCCATGGATTGCAGTCCTCATTTTCTATTACATTGCTCTGGTTTGCATTTCTAAAGGACTGCTTAAAAACAGGTTTGTTAAGTAGGTCGGATTTCGTCTTAATGATTTCCATGGGAATCTCCTAAAAGTTTAAGCAGGAAAATATTAAGTAACGATTGTGGGAAAGGTTCCTGACGAAATGTAGCAGGAACTCCATATTTTTATTAGCACAGATAATTGTTTATTTCAACAATTTAGTTATACTAATATAAATGCACCATTCAAATTTTCCCTTCCCAAATTTGAAAAATATCTTGACAGCACAAGAAATCCGAAGTACACTTAAACTATTGAAATAATTAATTATTACTAACATTCGAGCTTGTTTTTTAGTTGTACTAACCGCCTCAATTGTGGAAAAAATAAAAATAAGAACCCTTTGAAAAATGTTCAATTTTGTTCAATGTTAAGGACAATTCTGCAGGATAGCGGAATTGGACAGCCGTCAGGATGCCCGCAAGGGCGAGGGGCATGGACGCCTCGAGTCAACACGAAGATTTTAATTCGCCACCGAACTTTTGCGGATCAAAATCTGAGTCTGACGCAGAAATTGGGCAAAAGGGGATGTTTTGCAAAGGTCTCGTAACTATTTGATGTCTGCATGATAATCCTGTAATGACTTCACAGTGGCATGTCCTTTCCTTCTCCTTGATATGCCCCTGGCAGCTGCGGTAGCCGCAGCCGTTGTTGTAATATTCAGCACGTTATATTTGATTGCCGCCTTCCGGATATAGGAATCGTCATCCTTACTCTCTTTGCCGGAAGGTGTGTTGACCACCAGATTAATCTCTCCGTTTTTAATTGCATCCACAATGTCAGGCCTCCCGTAGCCCAGCTTGTTTATAGGTTCGGAATCGATGCCGTGCTCTGCAAGAAAACTATGGGTCCCTTTTGTTGCCCGGATCTTGAAATCGAGTTCCCGGAAAAGCCTGGCCGGTTCCAGAGCGCTCGGTTTGTCCCTGTTTGCAATTGTGATCAGGACTGTTCCTTCAATGGGAAGCGGCATCTGGGTCGCCTCCTGTGATTTGAAAAAAGCCAAACCAAAGGAATCTGCCAGCCCCAGGACTTCACCTGTTGACCGCATTTCCGGCCCAAGAAGAGGGTCCACTTCGGGCAACATGTTGAAGGGAAAGACAGCCTCTTTTACGCCGAAATGAGGAATCGATTTTTTCTCGAGACCAAGATCAGATAATTTTTTACCCAACATAACCTGGGTGGCAAGCCGAGCCATTGATATGTTGCAAACCTTTGAAACAATGGGTACGGTGCGTGAGGCCCTTGGGTTGGCCTCCAGGATATACACCGTGTCGCTGGCAATGGCGTACTGTATATTCATCAGACCGACCACATTGAGCTCGATGGCAATTTTTCGGGTGTATTCGTTAATGGTTTCGATATGTTTCGATGGAATGCTGACAGGCGGGATCACACAAGCAGAGTCTCCTGAATGAACGCCGGCCAGTTCGATATGCTCCATCACAGCGGGAACAAAGGCATCGGTGCCGTCTGCAATCGCGTCCGCCTCGGCCTCTACAGCGTTTTCCAGAAACTTATCGATCAATATCGGCCGCTCTGGGGAAACGTCCACAGCCATAGCCACATAGTGTATAAGCATTTCTTCATCCAGAATGATTTCCATGGCACGCCCACCCAGAACGTAAGAGGGTCGAACCATCAGAGGGTATCCGATCTTTTTCGCTACCTCCAGCGCCTCTTCCACCGTGCTGGCCATGCCGGACTCTGGTTGAGGAATTCCCAATTTTCGCATCAATTTGCGGAATCGGTCCCGGTCCTCTGCCAGATCGATTGTTTCAGGCGTTGTCCCCAGGATTTTGGCACCTGCCTCGGCCAGTTCATCGGCAATATTTAGCGGTGTTTGTCCACCGAACTGGACAATAACACCCTCTGGTTTTTCCTTCTCGTAAATACTTAAGACGTCCTCGACGGTAAGGGGCTCGAAATAAAGCTTATCCGAAGTATCGTAATCCGTGGAAACCGTTTCCGGATTGCAGTTGACCATGATCGATTCATATCCTGCATCCCGAATGGCAAGTGCTGCGTGTACACAACAATAGTCAAACTCAATCCCCTGCCCGATCCGGTTAGGACCACCGCCCAGAACCATTATTTTTTCCCTGTCACTCACTTCTACCTTGTCAGAGGCATTGTAGGTCGAAAAGTAATAGGCTGCATTTTCCACTCCACTGACCGGAACAGGCTCCCAGGCCTCAACCTTGCCCAGAGAAGTGCGTTTTTCACGAATATCCTTTTCAGGGATGTTCAGAAGCTTGGCCAGATATTTATCAGCAAAACCGTCCTTTTTCGCCTGAATGAGCAAGTCATCGGGAAGCATACGTCCCTTGTGTGGCAGGATTTGCTCTTCAAGTTCCACAAGTTCCTTCATCTGTTTTATAAACCAGGGTTTAATGTGGGTTATGTCGTAAAGTATCTGTATGTCGGCGCCTTTGCGCAGGGCCTCATACATAAGAAACTGTCGTTCGCTCGTAGGCAATTCCAGCATATTCAGCAATTCATCCAGGGACTTTTCGTTGAAATCATTTGCAAAACCAAGACCGTAACGATTGATCTCAAGAGAGCGGATCGATTTCTGAAAGGCTTCCTTGTAATTCTTGCCAATACTCATTACCTCGCCAACAGCGCGCATCTGGGTGCCAAGCTTATCTTCGACGCCTTCAAATTTTTCAAAGGCCCATCGGGCGAATTTAACAACAACATAGTCACCGGAGGGTGTGTATTTTTCGAGGGTTCCGTCCCTCCAATAAGGGATTTCATCCATGGTCATTCCTCCGGCCAAAAATGAGGAAACCAAAGCAATCGGAAAACCCGTTGCCTTAGAAGCCAGAGCTGACGAGCGGGATGTACGCGGATTAATCTCGATGACCACCACCCTGCCTGTCCTGGGGTCGTGTGCGAACTGGACATTCGTTCCGCCGATAACCTCGATGGCTTCCACAATGTCGTAAGAGTATTTCTGAAGGCGTTCCTGCAAATCGGGATCAATGGTCAGCATGGGTGCGGTGCAATAAGAATCGCCTGTATGAACGCCCATGGCATCAACATTCTCGATAAAACAGACAGTGACCATCTGGTTTTTAGCGTCCCGGACAACCTCTAGTTCTAGTTCTTCCCACCCCAAAACCGATTCTTCGACAAGAACCTGGTTAACGATGCTCGCCGAAAGACCGCGTGATGCGACAGTGCGAAGCTCCTCAACATTATAAACAAGGCCTCCGCCCATACCGCCCATGCAGTATGCAGGACGAAGCACAACAGGATATCCCAATTCTTCTGCGACCTTTTCAGCCTCCTCAACGCTATTAACCGCCTGGCTTTTTGGCATTTCAATCCCGAGTCTGTTCATCGTATCCTTGAATGCTGTCCGGTCTTCTCCTCGCTCGATGGCGTCGACATTCACACCAATGACCTGGACGCCGTATTTTTCAAGCACACCGGTTCTCGCAAGCTCAGACGACAGGTTCAAACCGGATTGCCCGCCCAGGTTCGGCAGCAACGCGTCCGGTCTCTCGGCAGCGATAATATTTGTTATCGTCCGAAGATTTAGCGGTTCAATATATGTTACGTCGGCCATGCCCGGGTCTGTCATAATGGTAGCAGGATTCGAATTTACCAGCACTATTTCGTAGCCAAGACTGCGTAATGCCTTACAGGCCTGGGTGCCCGAATAATCGAATTCACACGCCTGGCCTATTATAATAGGGCCCGATCCGATTATTAAAACTTTATTAATTCCGTCAAGCTTCGCCATACAATTTCTCCCTTACTTTACTTCAACCTAAAAAAGATGCATTTATAAAAAATCATCTAATAGATGGCAAACTAAAAATCTCCAAATTCAAGGCGCGGGAGTTTTATGTCATTCCGCTAACGCGGTACCCGAAGGGTGCGTACTTGGCGTACGCCGCAATGACAATGAAATGAAGTGCAACACAGAATTTGGACTTTGTAGGAAGCCATTAAAAGTAGCTGCTTCCATCCCAGCAGTGGGTACACAATTTATCTTTTGGCAGACCGATCGCTTCTACAAGATTTTCCAGTTTTTGATATTTTAAAGAAGTAAGTCTTAATCTTTGCCTTATTCTATCAACCATTGCCTGATTTTTTTCTGAACTTGAGATTGCATATTCATCTAAAAATTTATCGTCTGCATCCTCAAGCTCCTTTATTGCTTTGCGCCCTGCAAGGTCTAATATTGATCGAGATGACGAAAAATTGAGGAAATCACATGGATAAATCAAGGTGGGACATGCCGGCCGCATATGAACCTCTGATGCACCATAGTCGAATAATATTTGTATGTTATCCTGTAATTGAGTACCCCTGACGATTGAATCTTCACAAAAAAGGATCTTTTTCCCTTCAATCAGCTCTCTGATAGGAATAAGTTTCATTTTTGCAACAAGATCTCTTACGCTCTGATCTTGAGGCATAAAGCTCCTCGGCCATGTGGGTGTATATTTAGTAAAAGGCCTTATATATGG
>JAZFVY010000485.1:0-3651 GCA_036447975.1 Desulfobacterales bacterium | reverse complement strand
GCCCTCATGACAAATCACGCCAATAATATATCAAAACTACTGTATCTTGTGATTACAATATATGTGATAAATATCAAGACTACGCTAATAAGTCTTGAATTTAGAAATACTGATATATTGAGAATATTCACACACAGGCCAATGGATATTTGAAATTTTAAAAGGGATTGCAAATACCATATGTGGGATAAACAATCTTGTCAATTGAGTGAGGGTTTCGTTGACAAACCTGGTATTTCGTCAAATGCTGGATTTCATGCATAAATGGCACAATTTTCAACCTCCCTGATTTGCTTGGTTCCTTGCCTTTATCAATTCGGGCCAAACAAGAACTTTTATACCAGATTTCTTTCGTAAATAGCAAATTTTTTCGGGTTAAATTTTTCCAGCTGGAAGGCAGCCAGCATCGGCGATGAAAAAAAATGAATTGAACTTACACAAGATGTTGTAGTTTAAAGATACTATTCAGATTCGTTAATGCGAAAAGATTTTATAGAATATTTGTTATCACAGCCTTCGTTATGGGTTGTTGATTGGATAAATTTTATGTCATTTCTATATGAACCAATGCGAAAAAATTAATAGTAAAGTATATTACAATTTGAATAACTCACCTATTGTATAAACCTAAGAGAAGGTATAATCGGCGGCAGATCCATCCTTAAAAAATCTTAATGAAAATAAATTCTTGACAAATCCAACTGTTACTACATAAATTATGGGTGGCTCATCAAAGCGCGAGTAGAATAAATTCATTCCCTATACTATCATATTTCTTTTATTTGGATATCTAATTCAACCGGTGATTCTGCCTGAATTTTGTGATTACTTTATTTTTCCATTTCAGGTAATATCTCTTAAAAAATTGGATTCCAGAAAGGAGGTGCACTATGAAAAGAAAAGCTCTTTGGTGGATAGTGTTTTTCTCGGTATTTATTTTTTCGATCAAGTGTGGTTATGCCAATACAGCAAACCGGATAGAGATTAAAAGCGCAACAACCGACATGGAAAATGGAATAATTTACATTTACGGCCTTAATTTTGGCGATTCTCCTATCGCTGTAGTGGATGGGAAATTTTTAGAAGTCGAAACATCAAATGAAACTTATATTCAAGCGTTGCTTCCGAGGAATATCGCTCTTAAACCGGGAGTACACCATCTTGTAGTGGCCAAGGATTTATATGGATTTTATTATTATTTTAAGTATTTTAATTATACCGGGAGGACTGATATCTTAGATATATCTATTAGCGCAAGAGAACCCCAAGAAATTCAAAGCCTACCAGAAGTCGAAAGGGACGACAAGGAAATAAAGAGACCTTCAGGTTCCGAAATCCCATCCAGCCAAATAGGAAACATGACATTTTATGAAAAACATAAGACAATACTGCTACAACCGACCAAAATAGAAACTGTGTCATGTGCGTGTGATGAAAATGATATCATGTGGACCGGAGGTTATTTTATTGAAGATATAAATAGTACAACCCTTAGGTATCTTATTTCTATAATGAAATCATACCCTACATACAGTATGTATGGACCAAGGGGTTGGGCCGCTCGGGTGGCAAATACTACAATATCTGATACTGTCACAGTAACCGTTAGGGTATTATGCCTCGATGTAAAAATGAAACCCGGAAAATCTTGAAGTCGCCCAAAGTTGATTCAGCTTGCCACTTATGGAATTTACAGGCGCTTAAAATTTTATGGATAGATTTTATATATGCAATTCAAATTGAATTTTTTTCTTTATCTGATCTTCCTCTTTCATCGCAACATATTGTGTATGTCCAATTAGAAATGGTTTGAACGCCAGTGATCGATTTCTTGCTTGAATGTGCTCCAAGTTTCATCAACAATTTATAGCAACTTTCGAAGCGAAATCAAGCATTTTTCAGCCTTCAAATATGCTATCTATAAGGCAGTTATATAGCATTGATAATAAAAAATGGCGAAATTGGCTGATACTATATGTTGTGGCTCGTAGATACTATTCAAATTCGTTAATACGAAATGATTTATAGAATCTTTGTTCGATATCACAAATGTTTATCATTTTGCCATATATAGCAGATACATGTACTCTGAGAATAGTCCATGTATGTTGGAGATAGCACAACTGGCTCTGAAAGACTTATGCCAGTAATCTTTAGTTTTAATACTTATTCGATCCGTCAATATATTGTGTCGGAAATTTATTCCTTTTCCAGAAGCCTGACAAGACAATTGCCGAGTGATAGATATCTGGAATCACTCAACGAAAATAGGCGAAGAAACTCGGCAGTCGGCGTTTCACCATCAAGATAATCTGCAAGTACCATGCGGCTTACGCTATGCATCCGTTCTGGGAGAACACACTCATCATCCATTGAATGTTTTTCTGGTGTTCGCATTAAGTCAGGCATGCCAAATTTCTTACTTCGTTTCGCAGAGATGAGAAACGTAGCAAGTTCCTTTTGGCCTTCCACCCTGGCCCTGTCCGCCGGTGTGAGTCGGTGGTTGTCCAGAATGCGCTTGCTTGCACCATGTTCAAACAACACCTCTGCAATGTCTCTGTGACCTCTTTCAGCAGCCCAATGAAGTGGTGTGCCATAGAGTTTGCTAAGGGCATTTACCTTTGCGCCACTTTCTATCAGCAATCGAACTGTTTGTTTATGGCCATATCTCACAGCCTTGTGTAACGGCGTAATATGAAGACTTGGGGTATTTGCATTTACATTGGCCTCATGCCCGATAAGGAGCTTGGAAAACTCATGACCTCCGTGTCTTGCCGCTTTGTGAAGAGCGGTGTTTCCCATTCGGTCCTGGATTTCCAAATCTGCACCTAAATCTATAAGGTTTATGGCGATTTCTTGCCATCCTTTAGACGCTGCCCAATGCAGCAACGTGCTTCCCCTGGAATCCTTTGCATCGATGTTTGCCCCCCTATTTAAAAGAAACTTCGCAACGTTAGTATACCCTAAATACATCGCATAATGAAAGGGTGTGCGACCCCACTTGTCATTAGGATCGACTGCTGCGCCCGCATCGAGCAAAAGAGCTGTAGTATCAATTTTTCCTGAATTAGCTGCCCAGTGCAAAGGATACCCGTAATATTCACTCTCGACATCCGGATCAGCACCGCTTTTAATCAGCAACTCGGCGATAGTTGCATTCCCTTCGCCGGTTGCTAAGTGGATTGGTGTAATGCCTCTGTTATCGATGGTATTGAGATCAGCACCCTCTTTAATGAGCAATGACACAACTTGATCATTACCCATTTCTATGGCTCGATGAAGCAAGGTCGCGCCGTTTTCGTATCTGGTATCGGCAGGCGCACCTTCCCTAATCAAATCTTGGAGATCGCTAAGATTACTACGTTCGACGGCGTCACGGATATCAGCCAGTAGATTTACTCTGTTATACTGGTAAAGAGCCCAAAGTAAGATGAAAACCACGGGAAGGAATATTAGGATTTGGCGCAGTCGTGTATGCATTGGTCGCTCGTTCCACCACTGGCCATAATTAGGTCCAAGCATCACTTTGCCCTCATGACAAATCACGCCAATAATATATCAAAACTACTGTATCTTGTGATTACAATATATGTGATAAATATCAAGACTACGCTAATAAGTCTTGAATTTAGAAATACTGATATATTGAGA
>JAZFVY010000484.1:0-4505 GCA_036447975.1 Desulfobacterales bacterium | reverse complement strand
TGATCTTGGATTATGAAAGAGCCGGAACCTCTGAAGATTTCAACCAAAGCACGGATTTTGAAGAAAATATCTGGAGTGTATCTTTAACCGGCAGTTCAAGCTGGCCGAAAACCGCCGAAAAAGCAGCCTTCAGTCAAAGCCTGATAAGAGTTAAAACCGAACGGCTAAAACTTGAGTTAAAACGTGATGAAATCCAAAGAGAGGTTCGTGGCCAGTTTGAATTACTGAAAAAGACGGAAAACAGCATTAAAATAAGACAAGAGCAGATAAAAACCGCTGAGGGCAAGCTTGCTCTGGCGAAAGTCAAGTTCCGGCATGCAATGGCGGACAACTTTGATGTCATTGAATCCGAGACCGAGCTTGAAAACGCAAAGGTCAACCTGCTTTCCGCAGGGACAGAATATATTGTCGGGACTTATAAGATGCGTTCGGTTCTTGGGACCCTGATACAATGATTTTGTAATGGCTATTTCCCCTGAAAGGTAAATTATCATGAAAAAATACATTATACTGCTTGTAAGTATCGGGTTGATCGGACTTGCGGTTGCAACCATTGTCAGTTCGAACCACAGTGACAGTTACCCTAAGTTCTTTACTGTAACCGCATCAAGCTTCGACATAACCGTAAATATGGTTGGCGTCCTCGATGCAGCCAGATCTCACATGGTGTCATCTACCATAAGGGGCGATCGGGGAAAAATAATTTACCTGGTAAGTGATGGGACCCAGGTCAAAAAAGATGATGTCCTGGCCAGACTTGATCAGGCCCCTTTTGAAGAAGAAGTTCACAGGCTTGAAAGCAAGATGCAAAGTCTTGAAGCCGCAGTTGCCGCAAATAAACAGATGCTTGAGTGGGAAAAAAACCAGGTGGAACGGGAAATTAAAACTGCACAATATAATCTGAAAGTTGCCGAGCTTGACTTGAAGCGATTTCAACAGGGCGAAGGGCCTTTAAAATTATCAGGCCTTAAATCGGAGACTACCAAAGCCAAAAAGGATTACAAACGCTATATATCATATATAAGCGACCTTGAAGAGCTTTCCCAAAAAGGTTTTGATAACCCAAGGGAAATTAAAGCCGCCAGGGAAAAATGCGCCGAGCTTAAGGAAAAGTATGAAACCGCGGGAAAAAATTATTCAAGCTACAAAGAACATGTTTTCCCTTCACACATTAAAGCCGGGGAAGCCAAGGTAAAGCAGACTGAAATTGAGCTCGGACAGCTTAAAAAGGGTGGCGTTTTCAAGGTTGCCAAGGCTAAATCAGGTTATGATGAGGTTTTAGGCAAGCTTCAGACCGTACAACGCATGCTTGCAACCGCACGCAACGATCTGGAAAAAACCGTTATCAGAGCACCATCATCCGGCATCGCCATACATTATGAAGCCTATCGCGAGGGAAGCAAGCGAAAACCCAGGGAAGGCGACCGGGTGATACAGAATCAGCCGCTGCTTTACCTGCCTGACATTTCCGCAATGATCGTAAAAACACATGTTCGTGAGATTGATCTTCACAAGCTTGTCAGAGGTCAAAGGTGCAAGGTTCAAGTGGACGCCTACCCCGATTTCATGCTTGAAGGCCAGGTAGCCTTTATCGGGGCGCTGGCATCCGAAAATTTCAGGCTTGGCAGAGGAGAAAAATATTTTGACCTGACCATCGTTTTAGAGGATAATGTTGAACGTCTCCGGCCGGGCATGACAGCCAGGGTTTCGATTTTGTCCGATAGCGTAAATGAACAGCTCACGATACCGGTTCAGGCTGTTTTCGAAGAGGCAGGAATTAAATTCTGCTACAAGTACCTTGAAAAAAGGTTCAAAAAAGTCGGCATAACCACCGGTAGGCAGAACGAGGACCTGGTAGTAGTCCTGTCCGGGCTTAACGCAGGCGACCAGGTTAGCCTGATAAAGCCTGATATGGATTAATTAGAATGTCATCTCGCCTTGTTCATCTGACCAAAATTTTTAAATCCTATTCTATAGGCCCTTTAACTGTTTCTGTATTGAAAAATGTGGATCTTATCGTGAAGAATGGCGACTTTGTTGCTGTGATGGGTCCGTCAGGCTCAGGCAAATCAACCCTCCTTTATATCCTAGGATGCCTTGACCGACCTGATTCCGGCAGCTACTTTCTTAAGGGCCGCAATATGCTTGATGCGACAGATTCCGAATTGTCCCATGCAAGGGCTCACCATATCGGATTTGTCTTTCAGACCTATAATCTTATTCACAGTCTCGATGTGTTTGAAAATGTTGAACTGCCGTTTCTTTATTCAGCCGAAAAAAACGGTTATTGTAGATCCAGGATAGAAAAAGCGATTGAACAGGTTGGGCTCACAGATAGGACAACCCACAAACCTTATCAACTGTCAGGGGGGGAGATGCAGCGTGCGGCTATTGCCAGGGCGGTTGCAGCTGATCCCAAACTGATCCTGGCGGATGAGCCCACAGGCAACCTTGATTCAGCCACCAGCCACGAAATCCTCAGGCTGTTTCAAACCCTTAATGCCAGGGGCTCCACAATTGTTATGGTAACCCACGATCAGAACGTCGCGGCCTACGCGCGGAGGGTGATAATTTTAAATGACGGCAGCTTTGAATAGAAGATTATACAGGGTGTATAAAGTATTCCAGATGGCTACCCGCGCCCTCATGAGCCACAAACTGAGATCGTCTTTAAGTATTCTGGGAATCGTATGCGGTGTCATGGCTGTTTTGTCCATGATATCGATAGGTGCAGGCGCCAGAAATGAGGCTCTGCGTCAGATTGAACAACTGGGCACCAGGAATATCTATTTAAAAGCGGTTTCATTGACCAAAGGACAGGAATATAAGGCACGCCGACAGCTCTCAGCCGGCCTGAGCACTGAGGATGCCGCCATGATAAAGAGAGTGTGCAAATCCGTCGAAGATGTTACCTGCATCAAGGAAGTGTCGGCTTCAATTACAGGTATTGGCAAAGAAATTTCACCCCAGTTTATCGCCTGTTCTTCCAGTATTGCCGAGCTACAAAACCTTTTTATCCGCTACGGCAGGTTTATCCTGGACAATGACATTAACAGGGAAAATAAAATATGTGTCATCGGGAGCCATGTTGCAGAAAGCCTGGGCCCCACGCTCTGGCTCGGCAACCATATCAGGATCGGTGAACATCTTTTCAAGATAGTCGGCATTCTCAAGAAATATGATTATGATACAAAAAACACTTCGGCAATATCCATAAGAAACTACAATGAAATGGTTTTTGTTCCCCTGGGTCTTGAAAAAATCATCGGGCAACCTTCATCGGGCAGAGATATGGAACCGTCAGGCCTTACCGAAATTATAATCAAAATAAAGGAAACCGGGCAAGTTATCGATGCCGCAGCTATTATCAAGCGAATCATGGAGGTGGCGCATCACGGCGTAAAAGACTTCCAGATGGTTGTTCCCCAGGAACTTTTGAAGCAGTCACAAAAGACTGTGCGAATGTTTAATATTATTCTAGGCGCCATTGCCGGTATTTCACTGCTGGTCGGGGGTATTGGAATTATGAATATCATGCTGGCAACGGTATCTGAACGCATGAGAGAGATAGGAATAAGACGCGCTGTTGGTGCGACGCGGGCCCATATTATAATGCAGTTTCTGGCAGAGTCCGTAATTCTTACATTTGCCGGGGGAATTTTCGGTATTGCCTCCGGCATCGGTGCTGTCTTGCTGATAACAACTGTTGCAGGCTGGGAAACTGCCGTTACCTGTTGGGCTGTTTTTTTGCCGTTGATTGTTTCTGTGCTGGTTGGAATTTTCTTTGGACTGTATCCTGCCTGCCGGGCGGCATTTATGAACCCGATTGCAGCACTACGCTACGAGTAGGCATAAACGACATACCCACCCCTGGCCGGTCAGCAATGGGATGAACTGAAGCAACGAAAAAACCGCTATACGTGGCCGGACCGGCCGGTACTTTTTGAGTCTCTTGAACGTTATTTCTTTGACGCAGGATATTCTTCACCACTGATGTATATGCATGATAGCCCAGGACTTCTGCGGGTTAAAAAACAGGCAAAAGAAAGCGGGCTGTGATAGCAAAATGTAATTAATATGTTACAATGATTTATTAATGTGTTAGGTTATAAAAATAAGCTCGATGAGAACCTGATGTACATTCAATAAATTTTGAGCGGGCGTCAGGAGGGGCGGTTACTTATTAATCTTGGTTATTTTTGATCCCTCAAGGGTCAGATTGTACATGAGTCCCTTTTGGCCGATAACAAAACCGAGAATCGGGTCCTTGATATTGGTCGTATCCAGGGAGCCACTGACACCGACCTTGACAAGTGCAACCAAACCATCAATACCGACTTCCCAACCTTTGCTATTCCGGAAATTAGACAAGGCTCCCTAATGACTATAGTCGTGCAAATCACGTTCAACAAGACGCTGATGACATTCCTCTTGGTCAAACTGTCGACAGGCAATCGGCTTGATGTTGTGGATGGCACAGAAAAAACGTTGTTTACCAAAGTATT
>JAZFVY010000483.1:0-2634 GCA_036447975.1 Desulfobacterales bacterium | reverse complement strand
AAACTTCTTCCCAATAAATACAATCTTCCGGACAGCATTTTATGGCTTCCTCAACTTCAATTTCTGGATATAAGGACAGTTCAATTACTTCAATGTATCCGGTATCGGTGAACCGAAAAACGAGCGGCGCCACCTCTTGGCATACTCCGCAAAGGGTGCATTCACTTAGCTCAACCACAGGTATTTTCATCTTAAGGCTATTTTATTTCTAATATCCTGCAAATCATGCAAATCCTGTTAAAATAACAAGAAATGATCCTATTCATTAATTGCCTTTCCGATTTTCCTGCCGAGTTCAAAACAGGCATCTTTGCCATCTTTATCCGGTACATACTGAATCCTGATACCGGGATCTATGATATCGAATTTCATCTCTTCCAGCTCTTTTTTGATCAACTTGACCGACTCACCGCTCCAGCCATAGGAACCAAAGGCCGCACCGATCTTGTTTTGCGGTTTAAGCCCCTTCATGTATGTCAAAAAGTCAGCGACAGTTGGAAACAACTGGTTGTTAAGGGTTGGCGATCCCACAATGACGGCGGCAGCATCCAGGACTTCGGTCATAATATCGCTGCGGTGCGTACTGCGAATGTGAATCGGCCTTACAGCAATGCCTTCATTGGCGATCCCTGCGGCAATCGCATCCGCCATAGTTTCGGTGCTGTGCCACATGGTATCAAAAACAACCAGCGCTTTTTTATCTGGTTCCTGGGTTGCCCATTTGACGTATGCACCGACAATTTTTCCGGGATCTTTCCTCCAGATAATCCCGTGATCCGGGCATATCATATCGATTTCCAGGCCGAGATCCGTCACCTTTTGCAGCAGTTTGAGTATCAAAGGCGAATAGAGCAAAAGAATGTTTGCAAAATATTTTTTCGCATGCCACATGATTTCATCGCCGATTTGATCATCAAACTTTTCATGTCCGGCGTAGTGCTGGCCGAATCCGTCACTTGAGAAGAGAATTTTTTCCTCCTTCAAGTAAGTAAACATGCTGTCCGGCCAGTGCACCATTCGAGTCTCCAAGAAGGTAAGAGTCCGGCTGCCCAGACTCAATTCATCACCGGTTCCAACAGCATGATAATTCCACTTCTGGGGGAAATGCCGGGAAAGGTTTTTGAGCCCCATTTTTGAACAATACAGGGGCTTGTCTTCTCCGACTTTATGCATCACTCTCGGCAGACCGCCGGAATGGTCCATCTCCGTGTGATTGCTGATAACATAGTCGATCTTTTTGGGGTCGACAATTGTTGATATGTTATCGATAAGTTGATCCGCAAACTCCTTCTTAACGGTATCGAGCAAGACGGTTTTTTCATCTACAATTAAAAAAGCATTGTAGCTGGTTCCCTGAAGTGTGGAATAGCCATGAAAATCACGGATATTCCAATCATTAACCCCGACATCATAAACACCTTTTGCGATTTCTATTGGTTTCATATTTCTGTCCTTTCATTCTTCCTTTTCAAAGTCATCCTTCGAAGCGCCGCAAACCGGGCATTCCCAGTCGTCCGGCAAATCTTCAAATTTTGTCCCGGGTTCAATGTCATTGTCGGGATCACCCTGTGAAGGATCGTAAACATAACCGCAAAGTGTGCATACATAATTGTCCATTTTTTACCTCCATTATTTGTTATTGGTTAATAGTTATTGGTTTTAAAAACAATGTTTTCCGAATCTGACTATCATCATCTTCTCAAAGATTATGGTCGGAACGATCATATTGGGGTTAGAGAAAATAAGACTCTTTAGAGTTATTTATTGACTTAACCACCGGCCACCACGGAACCGGGTCCTGCAAGGGCTTGAACAATTTCTTGCCTGCACCACATACCGGGCATTTCCAGTCGTCCGGCAAATCAGCAAATTGAGCGCCTTTAGGAATCTTCCCTTTTCTGTCCCCCTTGTCCGGGTTGTTAATATATCCGCAAGTTACAGTCTGACACTGATACATCTCTTCGGGTTTTGCCATTTTACCTCCATATCTTTTTGAAAATGAGCTGCATTTCTTATAAAAGCTCGGCTTTATAGTTTCAAAATTCGTTTATTGAAATTCGATAATAAGACCTTTTACTCTTTTTTCGATTTCGTCACGCACATTGCGCATAAACTCAATCGATTTGCCGGCCGGGTCAGGCAGATCCCAGTTCTGTCTTACTGCTCCAGGAACAAAAGGACATTCTTCTCCACAACCCATGGTAACAATAATATCCGGTTCTGACTCCGCAATAGCCTCATTTAGGGATCGAGTTCTGCGAAATGCCATGTCAATCCCCTTTTCCTGCATTACTTCTACCATATCGGGGTTTATTTCTTTTGCAGGTTCGCTGCCCGCGCATGAGACTTCAATTTTATTCCCTGCAAGGTGCTGGGCAAATGCGCCGGCCATCTGGCTGCGACAGGCATTTTCCCGGCAGGCAAACAGGATTTTTTTTCTTCCTAGCAGCGGAGATAAGAGACCATTAACCGTTTCTGTTACTTCTTCTAAAACTGCTGAATGCTTTTTCATGTCTCCGGGGTATTCGATTCGCCTGTAAGTAAGGCTTCCTTCATAACTGGCTGCAACAGCATCGAAAAAATAATGGGCAGTAAGGTGTACGCCTTCGAAAAGGTTTTGCCCTTTGGTGGCCC
>JAZFVY010000482.1:0-12272 GCA_036447975.1 Desulfobacterales bacterium | reverse complement strand
CGTAATAATCTCCTTTTTAACATTTTAGCTCTTCTCCAATTTAGTTGGAGAAGAGGACCCAAGGATCAAGGATTGAAGCGTCCCGCCTTTAAGGGCGGGGCCTCCCTGTAAGGATGTTTTAAATTTCATATAGCTCCCCTCGACCCTTCCTTAAAAGTCGGTATTTTCGGGGAGCAGTCCGGTCAAGTGTTTGTTTTCTAAGGAATAGAAACAAAAGATCTGCATTTTGTTTATACTCAATTTTGGTTCACACCGTCGATTATCCTGGTGAGGCTTTTGGCTGGTCGAGTTTGCTCGACAGGGATGTTTATTCTGCATCGGCGGAGTGTAAGGAACCGACAACGCTGCAAAAAATTGACAGGCGGGATTTGCAAAAGATCCTGGAAAAAGATCCGGTCAACGGACTCATTTTTTTCAGACGCCTGGCAGGGACCATCGGTAATCGTTTGCTTTGGAGCTATAAGATGATGACCGCTGTATCTCAAGTAGGGATTTCCCCTTCAATGGGTACAGAACAGGTCGAGGAGTCAGAAGCAGCTGCATGAAGCTTTGATTCTAACCAAAAATCGGATCAGCAAATAATATCAGGCAGGGTCAGAAAGACCCTGCTTTTTTTTTATTTGTTGAATAGGCATTTCATCTGTTGTCCATCTTATATTTTTTTGCTACAAGAGGATTGATTACTTCACAAAGACTTTTTAAGAAACCATCAAGGATTGTCCGGTTATTGAAAAGTGACGAATCAGGAGGGTTTGTTTCATGTCTGTCCTTTGCCAAAACATAAGCAGTCCCGGATATAGGCGGATTCTTTCCTTTACCATGCCATTTCATATTCTGTTATGTGCTCTTGTGCTGTCTGGATGTTCCTTTTTTTTATCGTCCGCAACAGTCAACATGGCCGAAAATCTGTCCTATGCCATCTTGAATAATAATGACCTGGCTACAGTTGAAACCGGCGCTCCGGCCTATCTGTTGATGATTGACAGCCAACTGCACGCAGATCCCGAAAATGAAGTTTTGCTCCGTTCGGCAGCCAACATATATACCGCTTATACAGAAGTGGTCGTAAAGGATAAGGATAGGGCCAAAAAGCTGACCAATAAAGCGCTCGATTACGCTTTGCGCTCTATTTGTGTTCGCAGGTCAAATACATGTTCATTCCGGCAGAGCAGTTTCCATGAATTTGAGAACGTTATGCCCACGTTGAACGTGAAGGATGTGCCGGTATTGTTTGCACTGGGATCGGCCTGGGCAGCCTGGATTCAAGCTCATCGAGAAGATTGGAACGCAATTGCAGAAATCTCCCGAGTCGATGTCTTAATGCATCGTATCGTCGAATTGGATGAATTATACCAGAATGGTGCCGCACATTTGTATTTGGGGATACTTGAGACATTCCTTCCAGCAGCTATGGGCGGCAAACCCGATGAGGGACGTCAGCATTTTGAGCGCGTCCTTGAGATTTCAAACAATAAAAACTTGATGGCAAAAGTAATTTATGCCCGGCAATACGCCCGCCTTGTGTTTGATCGAGAACTGCATGACCGGTTACTTACCGAGGTTTTAAAGGCTGAGCCTGATGTTCCGGGGTATGCGCTCGGTAATACTCTGGCCCAGCAAAGGGCACGGGAACTATTGTCTAGCGCAGATGAATATTTTTAACAGGAGATATAGATGGGTATTGCCACAATGATACGAATTGTTATTGTTATGCTTCTTGTTGTGGTGTCCGGCCAGGCCCAGGCCATGGTGTTCAAGATTGCCACCCTGTCGCCGGACGGGACCGTCTGGATGCAAAAAATGCGGGCAGGCGCAAGTGAGCTGGCCCAAAAAACCGATAATCGTGTGCAGATTAAATACTACCCGGGCGGCGTTATGGGTGATGATAAAGCTGTCCTGCGCAAGATCCGCATCGGTCAGCTGCATGGTGGCGCTGTAGTAAGCGGCAGTTTAACAAGGTATTATCCCGACAACCAGATTTACAGCATGCCGCTGAAATTCAAATCTTTCGAGGAAGTCGATTATGTTCGCAAGTTCCTGGACCAGCGTATTGTCGACGGACTTGAAAAAGGCGGATTTGTTACGTTCGGAATTGCCGAAGGCGGTTTTGCCTATGTTATGTCCGATGTACCCATTGTGACAGTCGATAAGATGCGTAAACAGAAAGTCTGGATTCCAGACAACGATCCGACCCTCCTGGAAGCCATCAAAGCCTTTGGCGTCAACCCAATACCTTTGTCTATCGCCGACGTTCGGGCAGGGTTGCAAACCGGATTGATCAATACAGTGGCCACTCCGCCTATCGGAGCTGTGGCGCTGCAATGGCATACCCAGATTAAATACTTAACGGATGAGCCGTTTTTGTATATTTATGGCTTGCTGGCGGTGGATCGCAAGGCATTTGAAAAAATTTCACCCTTTGATCAACGAGTATTTCGCGAAATAATGGGTCGCGTATTCCGTGATCTCGACCGGCTCAACAGGCAAGACAACGTCAAAGCCCTGGAAGCATTGCGTAAACAAGGAATTGAATTCGTTAAAGTGCCCCCCGAATCGTTGGCCGAATGGTTAAATGACGCTTCAGCGGTACCCAGGCGGCTGATTGAAACCGGCAGATTATCCAGGGAGATGGTCGACACCCTGGAAAACCTTCTCAAGGACTATCGTTTAAAGCACTCCGAAGCCGATGAATAAACACCCACGCAAATCCTTTTCTGAGCGCGCCCAAATGGTCCTGCACCGGGTGGAAGACACTATCCTGGTAGGATTGCTGCTGACTATGATCGGCATGGCAGTTACACAGATTTTCCTGCGAAATCTGTTTGAAGCCGGCATAGTCTGGAGCGATGTTCTGGTTCGCATTCTGGTGCTGTGGGTCGGCCTTGTGGGAGCTATGGTGGCCAGCCGACAGGGCAACCACATCACCATTGACATACTGGATCGTTATCTGCCGGCACACGCTAAAAAAGTGGCCGATTTCGTGGTGGAACTGTTTACCGCTTTGATTTGTACGGTAGTGGCTTATTACAGCCTGGTGTTCGTGCAGATGGAGTTCACTGACGGCGGAATGGCGTTTGCGCAGGTACCGAACTGGTTATGCGAAGCCATCATACCCTTTGCCTTTACGGTGATTGCGCTCCGCTATTTTATATTATCGTTCATCAGCTTTAAAAAAATCGTTGAGTCCCGATCGTGACCCTATTTATTTTCGCCCTGATATTGTTTTTGCTCGCCATTCTGGGTGCCCCCCTGTTTGCCGTTATTTTGGCGGTTGCCATCCTTGGTTTTCATCACCTTGACGTCAACCTGTCGGTTATTGCCATTGAAATTTATAGGATTGCCGATACGCCGGTTTTGCTGGCACTGCCGCTATTTACCTTTGCCGGCTATGTACTTGGGGAAAGTCAGACATCAAGGCGTTTGGTCCGATTCACCCAGGCATTTCTCGGCTGGATGCCGGGCGGTCTGGCCATTGTGGCCTTTGTTGCGTGTGCGTTTTTTACCGCCTTTACCGGTGCGTCGGGTGTAACCATAGTTGCGCTGGGTGCGCTGCTTTATCCGGCATTAACCCAGGCCGGATACCGGGAGAAATTCAGTATCGGTCTTGTGACGTCATCCGGCAGTCTGGGGCTGTTATTGCCGCCTTCCATCCCGCTCATTCTTTACGGCATCATCGCCCAGCAAATGAACATTGGTGCAAATGTTGCAATCAATGACCTGTTTCTGGCCGGTCTTCTCCCCGGGCTTCTCATGGTGGTGCTGCTGTCGTTCTGGAGTATGTGGGAAAACCGCCGCAATCCCATCCCTTATAAGCCATTTTCAGTTAGGGAAGCCATTGCCGCGTTACGGGAGGTCATCTGGGAAATACCGTTGCCGCTTTTTGTGCTGGGAGGTATTTACGGCGGATTTTTTGCAATATCCGAAGCGGCCGCGGCTACAGCAATGTATGTAATTGTGGTGGAGGTTTTTATCTACAAGGAGATCAAACTTTCACAACTGCCTGCCATTATTCGGGAGTCGATGGTGATGGTCGGCGGGATTCTGCTGATTCTCGGCGTGTCCCTGGCATCGACAAATTTTTTAATCGACGCCGAAGTGCCGGCTCGCATGTTTGATCTGATTCAATCCCACGTAACCGACAAGATCGTCTTTCTGATTCTGCTGAATTTGTTACTGCTGATACTCGGCGCCATTCTCGACATCTTTTCGGCTCTGGTCATTATGGTTCCGATCATACTTCCAGTAGCTGTCAGTTACGGCGTCGATCCGGTTCATCTGGGCATCATTTTTCTGGCCAATATGCAAATCGGTTACTTTACGCCGCCGGTCGGCATGAATCTGTTTATCGCCAGCTACCGTTTTAACAAACCAGTCACCGAGCTATATCAGGCCGCGTTCCCGTTTATGATCGTGCTGTTTGCTGCAGTCCTCGTTATTACCTACTGGCCGGCTTTGAGCCTGGTTTTTCTGCATAGGTAGAACGGACTTGAAAAGCACGACCCTTTTCAATCAGGCATAAACTCTGATCATGCGTAACAGTTTAGTTCTTTAAAGCAAATCGATTTCAAACTAGCTTCAAAAAGCTAAAGTTTTACCATGAAAATTGTTCTTACTCCCGGGCGAAACTATAAAGCGTACAATTGAGCGCTTTTACGATATCCTCGGGCGCCATCACCAACATGATCCCTCTTTGACCGGCATTAATAAGAACCTTATCAAACTGAAGCAGGCTTTCTTCCATTACAACCGGTAGACGCTGTTTTGATCCAAAAGGGCTGACACCACCCACCTGATATCCTGTCAACCTCTGGGCAGTTGCAATTTCAACCATGGCAGCCCTTTTTACGGAGCAGGCTTTTGCAAGGCTCTTTAAATCCAGCTGCTTATCTCCCGGCATAAGCGCGAAACCGTATTTCTCTCGACCCAGTTCAACAACAAGCGTCTTGATGGTTTTTTCAACCGGGAATCCTGTGGCTTTAGCAGCAAACTCAGCCCCTTTTTCCTCTTGTTCGTACTTTATGATTTTATAAGGAATGTCTTTTTGTTTAAGATATTTTATCGCTCTTGTGGACATGTTTGTTTTTATCGGATTAGAAACAGTAAACAAAAATCTTTGTCGTTAGCCCGCATTTCTCACGAGCCAGATAAATTCTACATGAAAATTGAGGGCTAAGTAAATCTTAGGTCTGATTTTGTTTTTTGCACCCGTTTATCAACTTTGCCAAGCCAGCCGGTTTCAACTTTGACCTGAGCGTCAAATTTGGGGACATAGGGTTTTATGTCGAGTAAAGGCGTCCCATCGATGATATCTACGTTCTCTATATCAAGGTTATCACCCTTTACCGCATTTAGCTTAACAACAGACAAACCGATTGAATTGGGCCGCTCGGGAGCTCTGGTGGCAAATACGCCATGGGGTTGATCATCTAAAAAAGGGGTGACAATGAGAGTATAATCTTTCGAAAGATGAAAATGATAAATTAAGATAACATGAGAAAATCCTTCCAAATCTTTAAGTCCGGCGATATAGTCCGCACTGATTTTAATGGTGCCCCGGACGCCAATTGCACCGGATGGTTGTATCGGCATCCCTGCTTTATTCTTAAAAGGTGTGCTTATGATTCCGATGGGTCTGTATGTGATTGAATCCATTTTACTGACTTTCCGTTTTTGTCTTTTGGTGCTTATTTATTATTGAATATTCAGCCACTAAGACACAACGGCACAAAGGAAATAAAATATATCAATTTTACACTCTTATCTGAAAGAAAAGAATGCATTGCAAAAAAGTAGAACAATAATATTCAACAATTTTGGTGTCTTGGTGCCTTTGTGGCAAAATACCTGAACAGTTACATTGATTATTGATGAACTTACATAAGGTTTTTTTTATTGTTAATATCACAATTGAATCTATTGAAAAACATATTAATTCTGGATTATCCTGGTTAGGTTGTATATAAAAAAGCCGCTGTAATTTGTTCTTTATCATCTACTGATTAGTTGTAGCTAATTAAGGCAAGTCGAGTGAATAATCTTCAAGTGAGTCGGTGTGGCTCCAGAGGGTTCAAGGATTCAAGGATTCAAGGATTCGAGTGAAATGCTAAAGAATTACAAAGAGTTGATTGTCTGACAAAAGTCATAGCAGAAATCGAAAGAATGTTAAAATCGCTGATAAAATCTCTATAAAACAAACACTTGAATCCTTGACCCCTGGAATCCTTGGACCCTCTTCTCCAACTAAATTGGAGAAGAATCTTTTTTTACTATTTTGTGGAGGAGAAAGCTGATGAGTTCCCGATACCGGTTTAATCGAATGGAAATGGCCGGCTCGCTGGGAGATTTAGGAACACTTCTTCCCATAGCAATTGGAATGATCCTGATTAATGGCTTGAATCCGATGGGTATGTTTATCTCAATAGGTATTTTTTATATCCTTTCCGGCATGTACTTCGGGCTTACGGTTCCGGTTCAGCCTATGAAGATCATTGGCGCCTATGCCATTGCAACGGCAATGACGGCGTCCCAGATTATGGCTTCAGCAGCTCTGATGGGCGTTTTTCTTTTGATCATCGGCGGAACAAATGCAATAACCGTTATCGGCCGGTATACGCCCAAACCGGTCATCAGGGGAGTTCAGCTCTCAACCGGCATCCTACTAATGGCCCAGGGGTTTAAATTCATGATAGGCTCTTCAAAATTTCAAATGATGCGGCAGATGGCCGAACCCTATTTGACCATACAGCATCTGGGTCCTGTTCCAACCGGTATCCTTATCGGAATTATTGGCGGTGTTTTAACGCTTCTGCTTCTTGAAAATAAAAAATTTCCCGCCGGACTTGTGATTGTTTTGGGCGGAATTATCCTGGGGCTGGTTTTGGGCACCCATGAAGGGCTCGACAAGCTAAAGGCGGGCATTTATTTTCCGGAATTGCTGCCGTTCGGGCTTCCTTCCCAAGTCGATTTTATGTTTGCACTTTTTGCCCTGGTACTCCCGCAACTGCCCATGACACTGGGGAATGCTGTTGTCGCCAGCGCAGACTTGTCACAAGAATATTTTGGAGATGATTCGAAAAAGGTCACCTATCGGGCATTAACCATCAGCATGGCTTTGGCCAACCTATCGAGTTTTCTTCTTGGCGGCATGCCTCTTTGCCATGGGGCCGGCGGTTTGGCGGCTCACTACCGGTTTGGTGCACGCACCGCCGGTTCCAATCTGATGATTGGGAGTCTTATTTTGATCATGGGCCTTTTTTTTGGCGCGCATGCGCTTTCGCTTGTGTATCTGGTGCCCATGGCTGTTTTAGGGGTATTGCTTGTTTTTGCCGGGGGTCAGCTAGCATTGACCGTTATCGACATGAAAACACGAAAGGATTTGTTCGTCGCATTGCTGATTTTAGGAATAACACTGGCCTCAAATCTTGCGGCCGGGTTCATTGTGGGAATTGCGGTTGCCTATGCTTTGAAGTCTGACAGATTAACAATATGACGAACCTGCAAAAGACTTTTTACGAGTTAATCAAGTATAATTTTTCAAAAACCAAGTAACTATTCAGCCACTAAGACACAAAGGCACAAAGGAAATAAAAAAATATCAATTTTACACTCTTATCTGAAAAAAAAGAATGCATTGCAATAAAAAGTAGAACAACAATATTAAATACTCTTGGTGCCTTGGTGGCAAGATCCCTGGGCAGTTACAAAAATAACATTGAAAACAGATAAAATAGACAGACTGAAAATCATTTTGGCCGTATCGAGCGGCTTTCTGCTTACCCTGTCCTTCCCCAGGACCGGCATTTCATGGCTGGCATGGTTTGCCCTTGTTCCCCTGTTGATCGCCTTAAGAGACCTCTCCCCAAAAAAAGGTTTATATATAGGCCTGTGCGCAGGGTTTGCCCATTATCTATCACTGGTATACTGGCTGGCATATACAATGAATACGTACGGTCATCTTCCTTTGTACCTGTCCGTGGTAATACTTTTGCTTTTATCGGCCTATCTTGCGCTTTACTTAGGAATATTTTCCTTGGCATTAATACGGCTATGCACAAATCCTTTATTCGGTCTTTTTGCGATCCCTTTAATATGGGTTTCATTGGAATATATCCGCTCATTTTTTTTAACAGGGTTTCCCTGGGGGCTTATTGGATATACCCAATTTGACACGTTGCATATGATTCAGATTGCAGACATTTTTGGTGTATATGGCGTATCATTCTGTATTGCCTTAAGCAATGCGGTAATTTTTCTGGCATTTCTTTATTTGACGGGAAAAGAGTGGCAAGAAAAAGCTGTAAAAACAAGACTTGCTGCTGGATCGATAATGAGTTTGATCTTAATCATTGGGCTTGTCTGGTTATATGGAAAAGGGCGAATACAATCTATTAGTGAGCTGGCTTCCGATTCCCCTTCGGTACGGGTTACTGTTGTCCAGGGAAATATCGGCCAGGATAAAAAATGGAGCCCTGCATTTCAACGTGCATCTATAGAAAAATATATTAAACTTTCTCTTTTGGCTAAAGAACAAAAGCCGGACCTTATTGTATGGCCGGAAACCGCCACTCCTTTTTATTTTCTCTACAACACCCGGTTATCGAAAATGGTTAAAAGGGGTATCCATGACACAGGCGTGGACTTTCTAATCGGCAGCCCTTCTTTCAGGCGCTGGAAAAACAAGATTGAATATTACAACAGTGCCTACCTGGTCGGCTCTGAAGGGAACATATTCGGCAAATATGACAAGGTCCATCTTGTACCGTTTGGGGAATATGTCCCCCTTAAGAAATTTTTGCCTTTTCTTGGCAAAATTGTGGAACACGTGGGAGATTTCCGCTCTGGAGAAAAAGGACACACGATTCAGTGGGGAGAGTATAGGTTAGGCATACAGATCTGTTATGAAATAATTTTTCCGAATCTTTCCAGGGCCATGACAAAAAACAATGCGGCATTACTGATCAATATCACCAATGACGCATGGTTTGGAAGATCGAGTGCGCCATATCAGCATTTTTCCATGGCGATATTCCGGGCTGTCGAAAACAGGCGATCCATTATTCGTTCGGCCAATACAGGTATCAGCGGATTTATAGATCCTTTCGGCAGAGTCGTCGCTTCCACGCGGCTTTTTACAGATGCGATAATGACGCGCACTGTGCCCATACTTGACGAAAAAACCTTCTATTCCCGATTCGGAGATCTGTTCGCCATGGCATGTCTGGTGTCAACTCTAATAGCATCATTACACCAGTTTGTTTATTATTTAAGCCAGGCTCGGATAAGCCGAAACTAAAAAGAAAGGTGTAATTTTACGACGGAGATTACCAAAAAAAAAAATTATACCTATTGCGCGATGCAGTCCAGATAGTGTAAAATACAGGTAACTTCTCAGGTATCTTGCCACTAAGGCACCAAGACACCAAGATTATTGAATATTGTTGTTCTACTTTTTTGTGATGCATTTTTTAAAAAAATAAAAGTGCAAAAAATATATATTTTATTTCTTTTGTGCCTTTGTGACTTGGTAGCTGAATAGTTATAAATACAGTTTATTAAACGCAAGTTAAATCGCTGTGCGATTTTATTGTTGGGAGGTAAAAATGACTTTAGAACTCAGGGATAAAATAAAGGAACTTTTTCTGAAATTAGAACAATTACAAGGCTATCTTTGACCTCGCTGGTAAAGAAAAAAGGCTTGAAGAAATTGAAATTCTGATCGCCCAAAAAGGCTTCTGGGACAAGCCCGAAGATACCAAGCCTGTTTTAAAAGAACGGACATTGATTTCAGGTAAGGTTGAAAGGTTTAAAAACCTCTTCAACGAACTTGAAGAAAGCGAAATACTACTTGATCTTGCCTTTGAGGAATCAGACACGGAGACCACCGAAGAAGTCTCACGGCAGGTTCATGACATTGAAGGGAGAATAAATAAATTTTCCATCGCCCTTGTGCTTGGAGGCGAGGACGATCAGAACAACTCAATTGTTTCCATAAACGCCGGAGCCGGTGGAACCGAGGCCCAGGACTGGGCAGAGATGCTCTTTAGAATGTATACCCGATGGATCGAGCGGAAAGGTTATAAAATCGATATCATCGATTTTCAGGCCGGCGATGAAGCAGGAATCAAAAGTGTTACTTTCACGGCGAGTGGAGACTATGCTTACGGCTATCTAAAAACAGAAATTGGCGTCCATCGCCTGGTAAGGATTTCTCCGTTTGATGCGGGCGGCAAACGGCATACGTCTTTTGCCTCCGTTTTTGTATATCCTGAACTTGATAATAAGATTATTGTAGACGTTGATGATAAGGACCTGCGTATAGATGTCTTCAGGGCCAGCGGTGCCGGCGGGCAGCACGTGAACAAAACCAGCAGTGCTGTTCGCATTACACACCTTCCCAGCGGAATCGTTGTACAGTGCCAGCAGGAAAAATCCCAGTACAGAAACAAGGAAATGGCAACAAAGGTGCTTAAAGCCCGGCTTTATCAGCTCGAGAAACAGAAGCAGGATGAAAAATACCAGGAAATGCACGAAAGCAAGAATGAAATCGCCTGGGGCAGTCAAATCCGGTCGTATGTCATGCATCCTTACCAGATGGTTAAGGATCACCGAATAAACCTTGAAGTCGGTAATGTAAACGGTGTTCTTGACGGCGCTCTTGATCCTTTCATAGAGGGTGTGCTGCTTGCAGGAAAATCCTAATATTGACGGTTTCGTAAAAAGTCCAACTTCTGCGTTGTGCTGCATTTCATAATCATTCAACGTACGACAAGTACGCCTCATGATTTCAAAATTTGCACGCCTTGAATTTGAACTTTTTACAAAACCGTCTAAATTGGACTTTTTACGAGTTCATTAATATTGAATTTATATTATGAATCCTCTTGATATTATTGCTGAATTTTATGAGCCCGGTTCCAGAGCACATAAAGTTCTCACCCAACATGGAGAACAGGTTGCAGGAAAGGCTGTAGATGCCGCCAGGAAGGTGCCCCATCTTGCCCCGGACATTAAATTTATAAGGGAAGCTGCCATGCTGCACGATATCGGTATTTTCCTGACAAATACTCCGAAACTGGGCTGTACGGGCGGATATCCATATGTCTGTCATGGATACCTGGGGAGGGAAATTCTTGAAAAAAAGGGATTTTCCTCACATGCGCTTGTCTGTGAACGTCACGTGGGTGTCGGAATAACCGCTGAAGAAATAAAGCGCCTTAATCTCCCCCTGCCGGAACGGGATATGGTCCCGGTTTCAATAGAGGAACAGATCGTATGTTTTGCAGACAAGTTCTTTTCCAAAAACGGTGATCAGGCCGGGAATGAAAGGTCATTGGAAGAAATCTCGCGCAGCCTTGAGCGATACGGCCGTGACAAATTGATCTGTTTTCAGTCATGGACGCGTATGTTTGAATGATAAACAGAATTTATTGAGAAGTTACCAGAATTTCACTTGACCAGGTGGAATGTTTCGGTTATTTGAATAAAAATTGATAAACTCGTAAAAAGTTCGGTTTAGACGGTTTCGTAACAAGTTCAAATTCAAGGCGAGCAAATTTTGTAATCATGAGGCGTACTTGTCGTACGTTGAATGATTACGAAATGCAGCACAACGCAGAAGTTGGACTTTTTACGAGACCGTCAAAATTGAGTTATGTAATAGGCTCCAAGCCACCCAGACTCATAGGGGTGGCTTTTTTAATTTGAACCTGCATTAACAATCATGAATGCTATGGCAAAACTGCTTGTCATTGATAATTACGATTCTTTTACTTACAATCTAGTGCAGATGTTTATGCACTATGACCTTGAAATACATGTGTATAGAAGTGACATGATAACCCTTGAGCAGATCGCGACGTTGAATCCGGACTATGCGCTGATCAGTCCGGGACCAAAAGACCCGACCCATGCCGGGGTCTCTGTCCAGCTAATTAAAGCCTTCTGCGACAAATTGCCCATATTTGGCGTATGTCTTGGTATGCAATGCATTAACGAGGCTTTTGGAGGCAGCACCGTGCGGGCTCCGGTACCGATGCACGGAAAAACAAGCATGATACAGCATAATCATTATGGCATATTCAAAGGGATTAGCTCACCATTTATTGCTGCTCGTTATCATTCTTTGATGGTAAAATTCAGCCAGACCGAACTTGTGGTTACATCACGAAGCCAGGATGATGTCATCATGGGAATGTCCCACCCGGAATTCCCGCTTCACGGTGTTCAGTTCCATCCCGAAAGTTTTCTTACTGAACACGGTTTTTTGATGGTAG
>JAZFVY010000481.1:0-2965 GCA_036447975.1 Desulfobacterales bacterium | reverse complement strand
TCATCATGATATCTGCGCGATCTTGCTTTAAGGTCTTGCCGACAAGGGGGGCCTCAATCTGATCGAGAGGGCCCAACAGGCGCAGAGCGAAATCATCCACTCCCATTCGGACCTCCGAACCTTCTTCCACCTTCATCCAGGCATGTCCCCGATGAAGATAAAATCCCTGGGGAATTTTAAACCCATCGATATCGAGAAAATCAACCGGCCTGACCACTGCATGGACGGTGTACTGGTCATTAAAGTATTGATCAAACTCACAATTCCCACACCTGTACTCTCGGTTGCAAGCTTTAAACTCAATACGTCTTTTCATATGGTGGAGGCACGGACGTTGCCAATGAGGCCGCTCTGTTAACTTTTCTTTCCAGAAAACGATTTTGCCCTGCTTCCCCTTGAGGGTTTTTCCATGTTCCTTGAGCCTGTTGTTTTTTTCACAAACACGTCGCAATGCCCTATCAAAGCGACATGTCGTGCATTGATAATCGCTCTGACAAATCCTGCGATAAACCACCCCTGCCTGCATCCAAATGCAGGGATCTGGATTGTTCTTTTGTCGATTCTCCAAATGGAATGCACCCATTTTTTTTGCCTTTCCAGACTGCTCAGGGTTCGTGAAAAATCCGGGATAGTTCAGATTTTTCACGAACCGATGTTTTAGAAATAAAAGATGTATCAGGTCTTTAGAAATGTTTTCGTCAAGTTGTTCCAGCCAAGATCCGGGAGGTTGCCATAGATATCATTTTGAAGATAACCACCATCAGCAGCTAGAGGACCTGCGACTTCTTCTATCATGCCTTCCAGTTGGTTGACTTCACTGTTTATCCAATTCAGACTCTCGGTATCTGTCATGAGCTTTTTAGCTGCGCCCTTGATATCCGGTGTGCGTACCATAAAAAGCCATCCATCACCATACGGTTCTCGATTGGCCAGTTCCGGATTCTCCCTCACTTTTGAATTGACCTCGACAATTACACCGCCAACAGGAGAGAGAACATCTGCATAATTATCTTTCCGCCTCAAGCCCCAACCAACACTATCTTTGTCCAGTTCCTTGCCCATTAGGGGAAGATCCAGAGCATCAGCTTTCCCAAGTAGCTTGAGTGAAAAATCATCCAGTCCGATGCGTATGTACCCGCCGCTTTCAATTCTCGCCCAAGTATGCCCGTTATGAAAAAAGTAATCCATCGGAACGTCAAATCCTTTGACGTTTTGTACTTCAAAAGGTATATTTTTAGTTCTTGCGGTCCATACTTCCTCAAAGAACTGGTCAAAATCGCATCTTGAACAATTATAGTTGAAACTGCAAACTCTATTCTCAATGCGATAGGTGAGGCTATGCCGGCAAGTCCTGTCAATATCTGATCTTTTTCGCATGGCTTCCTGCCAGCTGATCCGCTTACCTTGGTTAACTCCCTTCTGCATTCCAAGATCGTATTTGCATGTATTGCAATCATAAAAATTATCGCAGTTCTTGTTTTTTGCCACACCGGCCTGCATCCAAATGCAAGGGTTATTTGCTTTGGCTTGTTTGTCCGGCTTAAACATCCAGACCTGCCCCCCAAAAACTGCTCCGATCTCATTTTCTTTTTCTAAATCCTGTTCCCTCCCCTTTCTGTGGGATCCACCGTAATTAAAACGCCTTTTTTGATCTCCTCTTATTTCTTCTGTCATTTCCCTCACTCCTTTGTTTAAAGTTAAGGTTTATTTCCTTTTTAAACATACATAGAGCAAAGGGCGTGCCAAATAGGATTTACTTTACAGATTAAAAGCATAACACTTTAATATTGCAGTCTTTTTGGGGGCATCGTATTATATGGCGCAGTTTTAATCACACAACTTATATGTAGGAATACTCTACAGTCAAGCTTAGCAAAATGCCTTAATTTATTACGCATTGAGTTTTTTTATTTTTTTTAACAAGCAGTTATGGCAATGTTGCATTATCCCACAATCTGATTTGTATTTTCCAACAGTTTGCCTCCTTCAAGATAACTAATTAGTACATCATAGAAAACATTGCCCCATGGGCAAGGCAAAGATACGATCAAAGCTAATCATTGTAAAGTACGGCTTGAGCAGTGGTAATATCTGAAGTGAACGCAGTTTGAAAAAAAGCCGCACCGGCTTTAAATTGCCTTGACAAATTAGGCAAATATTGGATAGAAGATATATTTTGTTTTTTCTCTCTTAGAGATTCACTTAACCTTAAGGAGTGCTGTATGTCTGAAAACGTTTATGGATCTGTATTAGTAGTTGGAGCTGGGATAGCCGGTATGCAATCGGCATTGGATTTAGCAGAGTCAGGATATTATGTTTATTTACTTGAACGGTCGTCTGCCATCGGCGGGCTCATGCCTCAGCTTGACAAGACCTTTCCAACGAACGACTGTACCATGTGAATTATCTCACCCAAACTGGTCGAGGTCGGCCGGCATTTAAATATAGAACTGATAACCAACGCTGAGCTAATGGATCTTGATGGTGACGAGGGTCTTTTTAAGGCCCGTGTTCGCCAGTACCCACGTTTTATAGATCTTATAAAATGCACGAGTTGTGGAGACTGTGCCAAGGTCTGTCCTGTGGAGCTTCCAAGTAATTTTGACGAAGGTCTTGTTTCTCGCAAGGCAGCTTTCCAGGAATATGCGCAAGCGATTCCCGGAGCATTCGCCATAGAAAAGGCTGACAAAGCACCCTGCCTTCTGGCATGCCCTGCTGGACTGAATATTCAGGGTTATGTTCAGATGGTAAAGGAGGGAAAGTATAAAGAGGCCCTGGAAATAATTATGAAGGACCTTCCGCTTCCCGGCGTTCTGGGCCGAATTTGTCCGCACGAGTGTGAAGACGCATGCCGCCGATGTGAAGTGGACGAACCGGTAGCCATCAGGGATCTTAAGCGACTGGCCGCAGATCAATTCGATCCGCGTGAAATTGAGATCGATTGTTTGCCGCCGAGAGAGGAGAG
>JAZFVY010000480.1:0-2891 GCA_036447975.1 Desulfobacterales bacterium | reverse complement strand
TAGCGTCACCTGTTTCATCAAAAAGTTCAGTAGGGAAGGGCCCTTTCCCCACACGGGTAGTATAGGCCTTTACAATGCCGATAACACCTGTGATTTCTTTAGGGCCGATACCGGCTCCGCAGCAAGCGTTTCCTGAAACAGTGTTTGACGAAGTAACATAAGGGTAAGTGCCGTGATCTATATCAAGATGGGTGCCCTGGGCGCCTTCAAAAATGATCTGCTGTCCTGCTTTGATGGCCTGATTCATCACAATAGAAATGTTGACAACATGGGGTGCAAGTATTTCGGCGTAACCTAAATACTGATCAGTCATGCTGGCCGGATCTAATGTTTCTGCGGAAAGGTAGTTTTTGAGATAAAAATTTTTTTCTTCCAGGATGTTATTCACCTTTTCCCTGAAAACCTTGGGATCAAGCAGATCAACGAAGCGGATTCCTCTACGAGTTGCCTTATCTTCGTAACAGGGCCCGATGCCACGGCCGGTGGTTCCTATTTTTTTATCACCTTTCATCTTTTCACGGGCAAGATCGATTGCATTGTGATAGGGCATGATAATATGGGCTTTTTCGCTGATCTTAAGCTTGTCCGGACCGACATCTATTCCATTATTGCTCAAATTATCGAACTCCTCTAGCAGAACCGCAGGATCAACAACCATTCCATTTCCGATAAGGCAGATTTTTTTTTGCAAAATACCGGAAGGGACAAGATGGGTGATGAACTGTTCGCCGTTAACAACCATTGTATGGCCGGCATTGTTGCCGCCCTGAAACCGCACAACAATATCGGCATATTCTGCCAGAAGATCAACAATTTTACCTTTTCCTTCGTCTCCCCATTGAGTTCCAACAATTACGATATTAGCCACAAGTCACTCCTTTATCCTTATTGAACGAAAAAATTCCTGAATGAGTGTTCGGCATTCATCCTCACAAACACCGTGAACGATATCCGGACTGTAATTTAATCTGGTATCATTGGCAAAATTGTACAGGGAGCCAGCAGCACCCCACTTTGGATCTTTGGCGCCAAAAACAACCCTCGACACTCTGGCGTGTACAATTGCCCCCATACACATAATGCAAGGCTCTATTGTAACATAGAGTGTTGTGTTTAACAACCTGTAATTGGATACCTTTTGGGCTGCCTTGCGCAATGTGATTATTTCGGCATGTGCAGTTGGATCCGCAAGACTGATGGTCTGGTTGTGTGATAATGAAAGGATATCCCATGAATCTGAAACAAGCACTGCACCTATAGGAACTTCGGCCTTTTGTACAGCTTTTTTCGCTTCGTCTAAGGCCATTTTCATGAATTTTGTGTGTTTTTCGTACATTATATTAGATTATTTGTAACAGTTTAGTTCTTTGAAGCAAATCTATTTCAAATCATTACTACAATTATTTCGAGCAATTTCCGAATGAGTAACTATAAACGTATTACCCACTTCATGCAAACCAGATTGTTCTGGGCACCTCTGGTTTAAGGTTATCATTGACATAAATATTTATATAACTTATTAATCAAATATAATTCAATGAAATAAATATGCGCCCGTAGCTCAGTCCGGATAGAGCGCCGGACTACGAATCCGTAGGCCGCAGGTTCGAATCCTGCCGGGCGCACCAATTATTTCAAGAGGTTACCAGACTTTGGTGACCTTTTTTTATCACCAAAATCATGGATTGTGCTTGAAATTGTGCTTGTTTGTGCTTTGAGGTAGGATTCTTGCTTTTGTGCAGCAAGCTTTAAATCTGCGTCGTTCACGATATCGTACCTATCAAAAACTGACCTTGTTTTGTGTCCTGAAACCTTCATTGCAATTCTTTCAGAGATTCCAGACCGTACCATATTTCTTATTGCCGTTCTTCTAAAATCATGGATTGTCGGTCCTTCTGGTAGCTTGTCTTTCCATTTTTCAATATACTTTTTGGTGACCTTGTAGCCATACCCGATACCGACGGTTCGACACGCTGTGTTCCATGTCTTTCTGAACTCTTTAATTCCGTCGCTCCCATCCTCATTTGGGAAAACGTAAGGAGTTATTTTGTTATGCTTTTTCCTTAATAACGACTGTTGGATAAATATTTCTCTCAACTCCTCATCAAGATACACTGTACGGCCCTCATTGTTTTTAGCTTCGCCGGGTTCAAGCCTGACAATGCCGTTATCAAGGTCAACATGGTTCCATGTCAGACCCGATATTTCTGACACTCTCCAGCCTGTTTTATAGGCAAATGTCACAAAACCCGTAAGATAAGAGGGTAGGGCAGTTCTTAAGGCAATAAAGTCTCCATGCTCAAAGAACCCTTTGCGGACATTATCCTCTTCCAGCATAGGGATATGAGGCACCCGATTAACAATTGGCGGTGTCTGCATTGCTCCCAACTTCAACATACGCTTTAAGGCTGCCAGATCTCTGTTAATTGTGGCATTGGCAGCACCTTCAGCTAACCGCCCCTCAATGTAAGCCTCAATCCGTGGGGTAGTTATTTCAGGTACCCTGTACCCTTCAAAGTACCTTTTCAGGTGTCCCACGCTTAGCTTGACCCTTTCAGTCGCCTTTCTCTGATTAATCCTGTAATCTCTCAAGAGTCCCTCTGCCAGTTCGTCAAACTTTACCTTGTCAAAGTACACACCTGGCAACTTACCAGCAGAGATTTCACCCTCACGCCTTTTTAATAGACGTTTTGCATCTGCCTCTTTCTTGCTCTTGGTTGATTCCCTGTAAGGCTTACCGTTTCGATAATACTGTATCCAGTAAGTCTTACCCCTTTTGTAGATACTTCCCATATTATGCCCCCTTTCGTTTTGGTCGGCCCGGCTTACGATCTGCAACCTTAGCTAAATCCTTTTCGCGGATAAGCCAGATATGACCAAACTTTTGTGCT
>JAZFVY010000479.1:0-3017 GCA_036447975.1 Desulfobacterales bacterium | reverse complement strand
CGTATGGCAGCGTATGCACGATGTTGCCTCTGTAGATGGGGTTGAGCAGATCGTTCCACGTTTTCGGCGGCGGCAGTCTCAGCTTTTTCAAAACCTTCTCGTTATACAGATTGGTGACGATCCAGGGAGCAAAGCAGGTCCAATAATAATCTTTATCCTTTACCTTCATGCCGTGCCATTCGGCTGGAACCTTATCCCAATTCTTTGGTCTGTAAGGGACTATCAATCCGTCTTTTTTCAAGACTTCATGGGCCGGAGCACCTGCACCCAGGAAGATGTCGGCATCGGGTTTGCCTTTCCATATTCTCACTTTGTCCACGACGACCGGCCATCCACCCGGCCGCACGAACGTGATCTCCACGTCCTTATCATAGGTCTTCTTATAGTACGCCTTGAAACCCTTGTTCAGGCTTTCGGATAATTCCTTGTAAACAGGACCGACCCAGCCGATTTTGTCCGCAGCCTGTGCTTTCGCCGCATAGATTGGCATGAGCAACAGCCCAATTGCAAGGACAGCGAAGATTGTTGTGGTCAAGATTCTCTTTAACATGTTGACCTCCTTTCTTGTGACATTGTCTCAACTGAAAAAATAAAAATTTCTTTATCCTCGATCACTTCCTGCCGTAAAAGCTTCCTCGGTTAGTCAAAACACGACACCAAGTCATCAATCTCTTCCTGTCATCACCTCCTTTTGAAAATGGTTTTATGCACACTAAACCAGACAGAGATAAATGTCAAAGAAAACGAGTCCATTTTTTCCGGTCACGCTTTTCTTTGCTTGGGAATTAATCCGTCATCAGCAAGATATTCATGAATTTTCTTCGGGGAGAAATTGATAATGTTCTTTGAAAGTTTGTGGACCCGGTACCCCCGCCGTGTCAGGGTGTCCAGGTCGGGGTACAAAAATCGGCGCATTCGTGCCGATGCTGCCAGTATTACCGTGCCCGCCCGTTCGGCCCTGGCAAGCTTCTGAATGCGTTCCAGGACCTTCACGGCGAAACGGCGCCTCAATTCATCAAGGTGCTGATCCCGTTTGTCGTCATAACCATGGACGCTTCCGCCCTGAGGGGCTGCGCCGCGGCCGGTCTTGGAGTCCGTGTACATCTCCTGGACTTCTCTGATTCCCGTATTTTCTAATTCTGCGCGGTTAATCAACCTGGGACCGGATTCCAGCTCGGGAAACTCAACCGGTTCAAGGGTGAAAAAACGTGCCCGGGCGCGATTTACCACCACGATCAAATAGTCGCTCATATGCTGCTCTCCATTTGCAATAACCTGTTCGACTGAATCTTACTTGTCAATCATGTCAATCTGTTTTAGGTCCTGAACGAGGTCAGACAACCCGAGGCGTTCAAGTGTCTCCTTCTTTTGCAAACCCGATTCAACGCCCCAGCCCCGGAGAATGTAAAATTCCTCCCTCATGGTTTCAAATGTATCCCGATCCAGGGTTTGGCCCTTTCGACTGATTACTTCCTCCCCCGGCCCGGGGACTATAACCTCGGGATTCATGAACACGGTCTCAACCGGATCAATAAAATTGAACTCTGCCGGAACGTCATATGTTTTGGGCCGCAAACCTTCCCGTAAAAGAACTCCCCGCTGAAGATTAAATATTCTTTCACCATACTGATTCAGTCCAACTTCGTCTGTTTCGATTCCGGTCACAGCGGAAAAAATTCTACTTTCAAGGGTCGGATCTCCAACATTATCAGGTGTATTCCAGGAAGCCATCAGCGGCCAGCAGGAATCACACAGCAGCAGGCTGTCTTTCACGTATGTTCGATCGATGATTTTAGCTGCAGCCATGGCCTTTCCTTCATGGGTATTTAGATCCCATGCCTTCTCATTTCCCCAGAACTTAGTGGCAGCGGCCCGAAAAACTTCGGATGTTACTGGTGAAGATTTTGGGTTGAACTGATTCATAACCCATAATCCGGTTAGCCAACTTATTTCGTGAAGCATGGCAATCGGCTGTCTGGGTTCCATGGCGTACAACAACCCGTTCATAAGATATTCGCGCGCAGAATAAGTGGCGCCGTCCCCAACGCCGGACACCTCATTTGCAAAATGAGCCGTGGCTTCTTTTCCAAGTTTTTCTCCGGCGCGAAGAAGGCCCTCGGCCAGAATATCGCCAAATCCTTCTCGGCGAGCGATCATATTGGCGAGGTTTTCAAAAAACTCATGCGTGCCCAGCTTTGAAATATCGAGACCGGTCTCTTTATCAGTAAGGTAACCTGACTTGTAGCATGTATCCAACCAGTGAATGATATTGTACATTTCCATTGTACATATCGAGAGATCATTACAGATCCCGGTGGCATCAACAGCAGTTAAAATTGACTCTCCCGGTCTTCCCATTACCCATGGAAAATAAACGAACATGGATTGACATTTTCGAACAACGTTCTTGCCGGTCGCTGTTCGAAAAGAATTTCTATATTTACAATCGAGGCCGCATTGATAACAAGACGACTTTCCGATTCGACTAACCTGATCTTCAGGATATGGGGCTGGCATGGGGTCACGCTTATTTAAATTGACTGTCAATCGATTGAGTTCCTTTAATTCCACCGGTTTTGCCACCAATGGACTTTCCGTGCCAAATACCGCCACTGCTTTAAGGTTTTTTGACCCCATCACCGCACCGAACCCCCCGGTGGCACTCCCTTCGTTGTCCGTCAGCAGATTGGCACTGCGGCACATGTTTTCACCTGCCACACCTGTTGTTACGAATCGCACATTTTTTCCATGCGTTTTTTTTAAGATATCCTGGACATCATAAACGCCCTTTCCCCAAAGAAAAGACGCATCTAAAATTTGGGCTCTCCCGTCATGAATCCAAAGGTAAACCGGCTTTTCATACCGGCCTGAGATGACAACACCGTCAAAACCGGCCCTTTTTAAATAGGGGCCGAAGAATCCTCCAAGATTCCCGTAACAGAACCCTTCCGGCATCAACATGGGCGACTTCCCCACAACCTCAAACCGTGAGGCACCCTGGGCGCCGGTAGCTCCCA
>JAZFVY010000478.1:0-6189 GCA_036447975.1 Desulfobacterales bacterium | reverse complement strand
TGGGATCAAGACCTACAGAGGTCATGGCGCCCATCATATCGACCATGGGCCGGGCTCCTTTTCTGATGGGCCCGAAACATCCCCTGCAAGCCGTACGCGCCTGAACACACCTGGGGACACCCTCCTTCCCTGCACAACCTGCCAGAGTCACCGGTCCTTGACAAAGAAAATTCTGTTCATTAATGCAGCGCATCTTGTCCAGACCTTCTTCAGGATTAAATTCCAGATTCTCAAGACATCGCTTGACAGGACCGCCGGCAGACTTTTCCTCCCTGATGACCGGGCAGGTGTCACAAACACTCCGTTCAGGCAGACTCCATGAAGTTTTGCCCTCGAGCAGAGCCAGTAAGGCATCTGCGATCCAATCCGGATGGGGCGGACAACCGGGAATGGTTACATCAACCTTAACCACTTCATCTATAGCCTTACAGCTATCCAACCATTTGGGAACATTGGGGTGATCCGGGTCAGGCGCCGGATCGGTGGAAGGTGAGTTGCGAAAAACCTTTTCAAATACCTCCTCTTTTGTAAACATATTGGCTTGGGCCGGAATTCCGCCATAGGCGGCACAACTTCCCAGGGCTATAAGAATCTTTGATTTATTCCTCGTCTCTTCTAAAATGTGTTTGTTTTCTTCGTTGCGAACGCCTCCGGAGATGATGCCCACATCCGCCTCGGGCATCTCAATTGACTCATTATCACCGGTTTGCCCAAAGTATTTGTTGTCAACTAAAGCCGGAATATGAACAAAATTGAGTTCCGGCAGCAAGTCCAAAAGAGTATCTCCTAAATTTAGGATGGAAATCTCACAACCGGAGCAGGCATTCAACCACTCTGAAGCTACTTTTACTGGCATTTCTTTACCTCCCTTGGCATATTGTTAAAAAAACAAGCTTTCTTAAGAAAGCCGCTTCAGCCAGTTTTACCTTTTTTTACCTCCTTTTTTGTTGTTGTAGATCTTAAGATAATGTTTTTGGGTTAATCCGCTGTTTGCTTCTCTGCAATTCTTCTTGAATATACCAGATACTGATCATCTTCAATAAACAATTGGACCTCGAAACCGTCCTTTTCATATGCCTCCACGGCCTGTCGGGCTTGATCCTCACTTTCGTAAGTTATGCCGTCCCACACAAATTTCTTTCCTTCAACCTTTCTGGCCAGAGGTATGGTCATTATCCTATTCCTCCTTATTGTCAGCTATACCCTGGTGCTATAGGGACTCGGGCCTAATTCCTTTAAAATTTCGGTCATATCGGTCATCACATCAGCGAATCTCTGAGCCTCGGACGAAGCAATCCATTCAATCCTGAAGCGCTCGGATTCCAACCCAAAGTCTTCCAGCATCAAATCAATACCCTCGCCCCGATCTTTCGCTCTTACATTACCTTCCAGGTAATGACATTCTCCGATGTGTCATCCGCACATCAACACGCCGTCGGCCCCTTTAGTAAGCGCATCAATCACCAGATTGGGGTGGACCATTCCTGAACACATAACTCGTATTATGCGTGCATTGGGAGGATACTGAATCCTGGATACACCGGCAAGATCTGCTCCGGCATAAGAACACCAGTTGCAACAGAAAGCGATGATCAAAGGCTCGTATTGTTCACTCATATAAACCCTCTCCTTATCTATACTAATCCAAGCGCCGCTTCCACTTGAGCGCCCAATTGGTCCATACTAAAACCCGCAACATTGATGCCCTGCTTTGGGCAGGTGGCCATACATGATCCACAGCCCTGGCAAAGGACTTCATTAACCTCTACAGTCTTCTTCACATCACCTCCTTTCATGTATTCCATAAGTGTTATTGCGTTATATGGGCACGGTTCGACGCAGAAGGCGCAACCGTCGCAATTTTCATCAACAGGCTGGGAGATAATCGATTCCAGTAGCAGTTGCTTCCTCGTTAGTATGGTGGATGCCCTGGAGGCAGTTGCCAGCCCCTGAGCGATACAATCCTCAAAAGGCTTCGGATATTGGCATAGCCCTGAAAGAAAAATGCCATAGGTGGCACAGTCCACAGGCCTCATCTTTACATGGGCCGGAGAGAAAAACCCCTCTGCGTTGAGCGCCACTTTATAAAGTTGGGCAAGGGGTGTATTGTCGTGGGGCACGATGGCGCTGGCCAGAGTCAAGATGTCTGCCACTATCTCAACCGGCCCTTGCAAAACCTGATCCTTTACCGTGATCCTTATTTTGCCCTCGGCATCTTCAACCCTTGGCAGATCATCTAAGGCATGGCGGATGAAAGAAATTCCTGTGTCCCGCGCTTTTTTGTAAAGATCTTCCCTTTTTCCATAGGTCCGTATATCTCTATAAATAATGTATATATCCATATCCGGATTCATCTCTTTAAGCTTAATGGCGTTCTCAACGGAATGGCTGCAGCAAACCTTGCTACAGTACATCCTTTCAGGGATGCGAGAGCCTACACACTGTATAAAGGCTATTGTTTTTGCACTCTTGATCCTCTCGCTTTCCCGGGAGACTTCCGAATCCATGTCCAGGGAAAGAAGCACATTCGGATTCTCCTTATACAGATACTGGCCTTCAGGCTGATAAGCTTTTGCGCCTGTGGCCAAAACCACAACGCCGTGATCTATCTCCTGATCAGTTGACAGCTTTGATTTAAAGTTACCGACAAAACCGGACACCTCTTCAACCGTGGACTCCAAATAAACGGTTATCTTGTCGTTGTTTTTAACTTTTTCGACCAAATCGTCCAGATAGGGGCGGACCTTTTCTCCCTTCCAGGTGGTATGCAGCTTTAAAGCATTACCTCCCAATCGGTCCGTCATTTCAACCAGATGGATGCCATAACCCTGATTAGCCAATCCCAGGGCACTTACCATGCCTGCTACTCCACCGCCTATAACCAGAGCCTTCCTGTCCACCTCCACAGAAAGGTATTCAAGGGGCTTGATCAAGCGGGCCTTGGCCACAGCCATGTTCACCAGATCCTTGCATTTTTCAGTGGCCATTTCAGGCTCCTGTTGGTGGCACCAGGCACACTGATTTCGGATGTTGGCCATCTCAAAGAGATATTTATTCAAGCCTGCATTTCTTAGCATCTCCTGGAAAATAAATTCATGAGTGGAAGGGCTGCATGAAGCCACAACCACACGGTTCAGATTGTGTTCCTTAATCTTATCGGCCATCTGTTTCAGCGCATCTTGGGAGCAACTGAAAAGATTATCTTGAGCATATTCCACGCCGGGCAGAGTCTTTGCATATTCAACAGTAGCAGGAACATCGGCGACACCTCCGATATTAATACCGCAGTTGCATACAAAAACGCCAACCCGGACCGGCTCATCGGATACTTCCTTTTCCGGCGGGAACACTTTTTTCTTTATCAGGGTGCCGCGGGCTTGAGCCAGGTCAGCGGTTGAAGCAGACGCTGCGGCACTGGCCTCCATAACCGCCCGGGGGATATCTTTGGGTCCGGTAAACACACCACAGGCATAGATACCGGGCCTCGAAGCGGTAACCGGTTCAAAGCAGCTTGCGTCCATAAAGTTGTGGTGATCAAGCGATATCCCCAGCTTATTGGACAATTCTATTGTACTTCGGGGAATCACCAGTCCGGTGGAAAGAACCACCATATTAAAGTTCTCCTCTTTTATTTCACCCGTCTCGGCTAGATAGCGGATAATCAAATCCCCGGTATTTCCAACCGGAGTGACGGTACGCACCCTGGAACGGATCAGACGAACTCCCCGTTCCTTGGCTCTCTCAAGGTATTTTTCAAAGTCCGTTCCGAAAGTTCGCATATCAATATAAAAGATGGCCGTATCGAGTTCGGGTCCCACATGCTCCTTTGCAATCATGGCCTCCTTGAGGGCATACATGCAGCAAACGGACGAGCAATAGGCATTCGCGCCCTCAGACACATCCCTGGAGCCGACACACTGGAGCCACGCAATCTTTTCAGGTTCTCGCCGGTCAAGAGGCCTCATGAGATGACCGTAATAGGGACCAGATGCACTCAGAATTCTTTCAAAGTCTTGGCTTGTAACCACATTGGTATATTTCCCGTATCCCAGATGCTCGATCCCGGATGGATCAAACCCCTGACTGCCTGGTGAAAGGATTACGGATCCTACGCTGATGGTGGTTTTACGCTCTTTGTCATCAAATCTTATTGCCTGTGCCATACACTTGGTTTCACACCTGCCGCAGCCGATACATGTATCAGTATCTACCGCAAAGGCAAGGGGGACAGCCTGAGCATATTCAATGTAAATGGCCCTTCTGTCATCGAGTCCTCTGTTAAACTGGTTAACAGCAGTTACCGGGCAATGTATAGCACATTCCCCACAACCAGTACATTTATCAAGGTCAATGTAGCGTGGATTGTTGACCAGAGTAACCGTAAAATTGCCGGGGTCACCCTCAACGGCTTTTACTTCACTGTTTGTAATCAAGTTTATGTTCAGGTGCTGACCGACCTCGACCAGTTTGGGCGAGATAATTCACATCGTACAGTCGTTGGTGGGGAAGGTCTTGTCGAGCCGGGCCATCAGGCCGCCGATAGTTGGCGACCTTTCCACCAGATAGACATAATAATCCGAATTGGCAAGATCGAGTGATGCCTGCATGCCTGCAATACCGGCGCCCACAACCATCACTGCCCCACATGCACTACTTTTTACCGATCCCATGTTGACTCCTTATAATGCCGCAAATACGGGTGTCCTGTCTTCCATGCCTCTAAATTTGACCATGCCTGTCTTTTCCAAGTCGGCAAGAAGGTGAGAAATCAGTTTAAGATCAAGTCCGATCTTATCGCTGATATCTTCGACTGAAGTAAAACCTTCCTTTATTGCCAGAAAAATAAGGTTTTTATGATACTCTCTTTCCATTACAGAATTCAAAATAGATTCATAGCGCTCTACATCCCACTTACGTCCGTATATATCTCCTTCGGAGGTGATTGTTAATTCCTTGCCCACCATCCACCGCACAATGTCACCATCTAAGGTCATCTCGGCTGCGTCCAGTTCAAATGCAAGTGCCGTTGGATCAAACTTTCCCTGACCTTTAATGGAAGTGGTTACACTCGTGGCAATCTCCACAAAAAGCTTGGCTTCAGCAGATGATACCCACGCCAGATGAAGCCTTTCTTGCCCGATACCTGCAAGACCGAGTAATTTTTGAGTTAAAAGGATCTTCTTTTCAGCCTGTACATTACCATCCAGGTAATGGCAATCACCAAAATGTCAACCTGCCACCAGTACACCGTCACATCCCTCTTTAAGCGCTTTGATTATAAATACAGGGTCAACCCGACCGGAACACATAACCCGTATTGTTCTTAAGTTGGTGGGATACTGTAACCGCGAAACACCAGCCAGATCGGCTCCGGCATAGGCACACCAGTTACAAAGAAATGCAGCTATTTTGGGCTCGAAACTTTCCATCTTTTCACCTTCCCAAATTTATTAAATTGTCAAATGGTTGAGCAGCTTTTACAATATCAGAGATTCTCAAAGTAGACGTTTATTGCCTTGTTACTTAAATAATATTAACTACTCAACAACTCGACGTTGAAACAATTATGCAATCGCGCTAAGAGATGCAATTATTTGCTGGTCACGGAAATGGAGCATGTCAATGGCCTTCTGCGGACAGGAAGCAGCACACAAACCACATCCTTTACAGGAAGCCATGATGTTCTTTGACCGATAATCTGCACGATTACTTACTCCAACTGTATCTTCAAGTATTATTGCACCAAAAGAGCAGACTTCAGCACAAACACCGCATCCATCGCATTTTTCCGCATCCACCTGGGATACAAGTGGAGAAACAGTGATGGCCGGCTTTGAAAGGATTGTAGCTGCCCTGCTTGCAGCCGCCATGGCCTGTGAGATACTCTCATCAATAGCTTTGGGATAATGAGCTAATCCGCACAAAAAAATTCCATCTGTTGCAAATTCCACCGGCCGCAGCTTGGCATGGGCCTCCATAAAAAAGCTCTCAGCATTAAGCGGAATTTTATAAAGCTCTGAAATCTTGTCGTTTTGAGCAGGCTCAATCGCTGTTGCAAGATTTACAAGGTCCGACTTTATCCGTACTTTCTTTTGAAGTATCGGATCAAATACACTTACCTCAAGCCCCTCGCCTGATTCAGCAACAATCGGCTTGTTATCGAGAGAATACCGGATAAAAATCACGCCT
>JAZFVY010000477.1:0-6462 GCA_036447975.1 Desulfobacterales bacterium | reverse complement strand
AACTAATTTTGGCGGCGTTTGGCACACTTTTTGAATATAGATTGTGTAACGAATTTATCGGTAACAGATCAATACTCTAAACGCATGGGTGGGCGATGAGAACGGACGTAATTTTATATAGTATGTTTTTAGAGGGAACCGGAGGGCAGCTTCGAAAGATGATTGAAGATGTTGTTCCAAATGAGAATACGGAAATATACAACACGATCGATACGCTCGGAAAAAGGCTCCGCCGGCCCTCCTATAATATTGCCGTTGCAGTTCTTCTATTCAGCGGCAGGGAAGAGCTTCGGGATGTTCTTTCTATCCGGCACTTGTTTGACAACATAAAAATTATTCTCATTCTGCCGGACAGAAAGAATGAAACGATCTTACTAGGGCACAAACTTAGACCGCGTTTCTTGAGCTATACAGACGGCGATTTCAAAGACGTCGCTGCTGTGCTGAAGAAAATGCTTACGGTTTTGGATTTTAACAATAAGAAACTAAGGGAGGTGAATTAAATGGCGGAATTAGCTGAAACAGTGGACAAGGCAATCAAAGAGATAATCGACAGGGAGGGCAAATACCTGACCTTCTCCATGGCCAATGAAGAGTACGGTATCGGTATCCTGAAGATCAGGGAGATCATCGGGATGATGCCAATTACTTCAGTCCCTCAAACACCGGAGTTCGTGAAAGGGGTTATCAATCTGAGGGGCAAGGTTATTCCGGTCATGGATTTGAGGCTCAGGTTCAATATGGATTCCATCGACTACAATGAACGCACCTGCATCATTGTAGTTGAAATTTTTGGCCAGTCGGCAACCGTTCAGATCGGAATTGTCGTCGATTCGGTTTCAGAGGTGTTAAATATAAAACAAGATGAAATAGAGGATACGCCAACATTCGGGACCAGCCTGAATACAGATTTTATCCTTGGCATGGCAAAAATGGAAGGGGGTGTAAAAATTTTACTGGATATTGATCAGGTTTTAACCAGCAATGAATTGTCTCTTTTGGAGAAAGCGGCATAAACAAAAAAAATTAATCAAATAGGAGGAATCAATTATGAAAAAGGCATTAACATTAGTAATTATCGGATTGTTGGTTGTTGGGATGACAGGAATGGGCTACGCAGCTGAAAAAGCGCCCCAGAAAGTGGTCGACCTTGCAAATTCCACCCTGGCGGACCTGGGAACCGACCCCATTATAGTAAAGGCGGTCAAGATTGAAAATGCAAAAAGAAAATCCTTAGCCCAGATTCAAGATATGGACAAGAAATGGAAGGCAACCCCCGGGATTGCGGATTACATGCAGGCCATGATGGATTCTGAGTGCGGTAGGCATTTACGGAGTATTCAAAGCGGTTCTACGATTTATGCGGAAATTTTTGCTATGGACAACAAGGGGGCCAATGTGGCCATGACCGACAAGACCTCGGATTACTGGCAGGGTGACGAAGCCAAGTTTAAGAAATCATTCAATAACGGTAAAGGTAGCGTGTTTGTAGACGATGTTGAGTTCGATGACAGCTCCCAGGCTTACCTGGTTCAGGTGTCCGTTCCGGTAAAAGATGGTGATGCGGTTATAGGCGCCATCACCTTTGGTATAGATATGGACAAAGTCCAATAGGTGATTTCCGGGGGCTTGATCTTTCAGGCCCCCGGCACCTTCACCCGATTTAATGAATTTTACAAGGGAGGCAATTCAAGATGAAGTGGTTTAGAAATCTTAAAATAGGATCGAAACTGGTCTTCGGGTTTTCAACCATGATCCTGATTATGGGGGTCATCGGTGTTACTGGATACCTCAGTATGTCAAAGATCAACCACAGTTTGGAGAACATTTTCGAAATCAGGATGCCAGGTATCGATTATCTAATCGAGACGGATCGCGACCTCCAGCAGTTGCTGGTGGCAGAACGGTCCATGATCTTTGCCAATGCCAAGTCTGATGTGTTTAAAAAGCTGGTCGCGGACTACGAAGAGAACCTTGGGCAATCTGATGAGCGCTGGGAACAATACATAATCTTGGCTTCAACGCCCGAAGAAAAGGCGATCATATCCAAATACGAAAAGGCCAGAGAAAAATGGAAGGCGATTTCCAAAAGAGTGGTGGACGGGCGCGGCGCGGACACCCGGCAAGGTAGAAGAGAAGCACTTGACCTGACCCTGGGGGTCGCCAAAGAAAAATTTGAAGAAATGCGGGGTTATATTGATGAACTGACAAACGTCAATTTGGGTATGGCGGAAAAGGATCATCTTGCTGCTGATTCGGCTTACAAAGCAACCATCGTTACGCTTTTAACCATAAGCGCTGCAGGCTTGCTGATCGGTATTCTTCTCATGTGGGGCATCAGCACAGGGGTTACCAGGCCGTTGAGAATGGTCATCGAGGATCTTACGGAGGCTTCCTCTCAAGTGGCTTCCGGTTCCAATCAGATACAGGTATCCAGTCAATCCTTGGCTGAAGGATCTTCCGAACAAGCGGCTTCAATTGAAGAAACCTCGTCCTCTTTGGAAGAAATGTCCGCCATGACCCGGCAGAACGCAGATAACGCCGGCCAGGCCGACAACCTCATGAAAGAAGCCAATCAAGTGGTCACCCAGGCCAATAGTTCAATGACTGAACTGACGGAATCCATGAAAGAGATCTCGATCGCCAGCGAAGAAACCTCCAAAATCATCAAAACCATTGACGAGATTGCATTTCAGACCAATCTGCTGGCGCTCAATGCTGCGGTTGAAGCTGCCCGGGCCGGTGAAGCCGGGGCAGGATTTGCGGTTGTGGCCGATGAAGTGAGAAATCTGGCCATGCGGGCGGCGGCGGCAGCCAAGGACACCGCGAGTCTGATTGAAGGAACGGTAAAGAAGGTCAATGACGGTACGGGTTTGGTGGGCAGGACCAATGAAGCTTTTTCAGAAGTTGCGGCAAGTGCTGCCAAGGTGGGTGAGCTGGTCAGTGAGATTGCAATCGCATCCGCGGAACAGAACAAGGGCATTGAGCAGGTCAACCTTGCTGTGAACGAAATGGACAAGGTGACCCAGTCGAACGCGGCGGGTGCCGAGGAATCCGCATCTGCCTCGGGACAGATGAATGTCCAGGCGGAACAGATGAAAGAAATGGTCAATGAACTGGTGACCTTGGTCGGCAATATTGGCAATGGCGCCGGCGACGGAAATGTTTTGGCTCGAAAAACTTCACGTGCGCCAACCCACAGGGCGCCTGCAGTACCCGCGAAAAGAGCCAGAGGCAAAGCCCTTCAACACCCCAAGGCGATGGAAGTACGTCCCGAACAGGTCATTCCAATGGATGATGAAGATTTCAAGGACTTCTAATGAAAAGATATCCATGTAAAGGGCGGACAAGTTCCGCCCTTTGTTTAAAAAACCTTCATCACCATATTTAGGAACTGACTATTTAGATCGTAAAATTTTATGTTATAAATTCCAGTCTTTTATAGCAGTTACCAGTGGATTAGGTTGTATTTTTATCTTTTGACTGTTTACCTGTAATGCTATTTATTGTTATTTTCCATACACGAACGCTTTTTAGTTTTTTGGGGTCAATCGACCATTCTTTGTCAGAATATTGTTTCATAATTAGATTCAGCCCATTTGTTTTTTCATTTTCTTCAACTAACTCATTAATTTTGCCATATCCTATCACGCTTTGAAACGAAAATGTCCACTTGCATGGGCTGCTCTCATCAGGAACTACTTGGACTTCGGCCTCAAATTCAAAACATACCGAATTATTTGCATTGATGTAGTCGATCTTTTTTCCTTCACTTGCCGTGTGGAAGAATATTGAGGTGCCATCGTATCCAAAAGAAACTGGCACAACATAAGGATTATTATTTTTTGCCAGTCCTAATCTACAGACCTTGCTATTTCTAATTATTTTTGAAATAAGTTCTCGATTCGTGATTTCTTTATCTCTTCGTCTCATTTTGCTCCTATATTTTTATAAAGAAAATATCGAGCGTGCTAAAGTCGGGCTTTTGTATAGATCTTTTGATAAGTTCTCGTTTACAGAATTCTTGCCATCATTGCAACCAGTGCTTGAAGTTATGAAGATTGTAATATCCAATCGAGTCGTAATGAATAATCCGTCTATGTTGAACCATTAAGCTTTCTACATTGATTCATCAAACTCATCCCTGTATCTAACAATTCCAGATACTCCCCTCATTACTGAATCATTAAGAATCATAACCATAAAAGCTTCATCTGGGATCCCTTCCCATTGACTTTTTAGGCCATATTTTGATGCCCGTTGAAATCCAAATCGTGGATAATACTTTTCATGGCCAAGCACGATTACAAAGGGATATTTCGTGTTATTAATAATTCGAAGTCCCTCTTTTACAAGCTTAGAGCCAATTCCCTGTTTTTGTAACTCTGGTAATACAGCCATTGGACCAAGGCCCATTCCTTGAATAATGCCACTTTGCATTTCTATCGTTACGGGGCTGAACAGAATATGCCCTATTACTTTATTATTTGAGGTTGCGACAAGTGACAGTATCTCTTGGCATGATTTGCGCAACTTATCGACGATGTGACCCTCCACAGGCTGACCAAACGCTTTATCGTTTAACAAACGTACATCATCAATATCCTTAGGTCGCTCAAAACGTACTACAGTCGCTGATTCATTCAATTCTGAAATACACCATAATTCCAATTTATTTTTTAAGGTTCTTCTCCAATTTAGTTGGAGTAGAACCATGTTTATTTAGAAGAATGAAGTTTAATTCTATCGTTCAGGTTGCATAATTTATTTCGAGTTGATCTTGGCAGCCATCTTGGCATTGAATTTAGCAGCATCGATTATGAACCTGTCATGAGTTCCTTCAGATATTTTATCAATGCCATCTTCGGCAACTATCGAAAAAACAAGTTTCCGGCCTTCCACCTCTTCCAATTTAACATTTACTGTAACGGTTAATCCAGAGGGTGTAGCAGCTATATGATTTAATTTCACATCGATACCTACCGTTTGTTCACGGGGCCAGTCTATATGAGGATTAATCGCTTGGATACATGTCCATTCAAACAATCCCACCATAAACCCGGTGGCTAAAACTTTCGGCATAGCTTGAAACTCGGATGATTCAGGATAAAGATAAGGTACGGTTTTGTTTTCTGGAACCTTGAATTTAAATTCATAGGTTAAACCAGGCTGCAAAGAACTTTTCATTGTTCACCTCCATCGGCAGATTTTTTTTTGTTCCTTGTAATTATTTCGGTTAATTGTATATAAGTCAAATTAATAGTTTTAATGAATCTAATTAGAGAAGCTTATCTTAAATGTAATGGCAACAAATCTTAGGGTTTAACTATGTGGCTAAGCTGGGCAGCTTTACAAAAGCTGCCAATGCCACATTTCGGACACAGTCAGCAATCAGTCAACAGATTAAGAATCTTGAAGAAGAATTGGGATGCCATCTCTTGGAAAGGATAGGCAAGCGCAATTTGCGCCTGACTTCTGCAGGTGAAAGCCTTTATTAAAATTCTATTTGAAGAAACCTCTTTTTAAACAGATACTTTGTCAAAAAACCAAATATTCCCCAATTACAGATACTAGAAATAAAACGTAACAAATTCAGTTTATCGTCTTTAACTTCCCACTTCACGTTCTGCACTTCTTAACCTCCTTTTTCTTAATCTGCCTATACGATTGGACTCGTATTATAGAGATATGATAATTCGCCAGCAGCGTTGATAAAGAATACCATTTCAAATGTGTCAGTTTCTGGGTCTTCAATGTTGTGGATTACCCAACTACCGTGACGGTAGACGGTAGGGGGAAGCTGGAAGGTTCCGGTTATCCAGGATTAAGCGCGTTGATACTCCTTACATATACCAGGAATTAGAGGGTTTTGTGGCGCATCGATAAATTGCAGGTGTCTGCACACGAGTTCATTTAAATTTGATGCTTATTTTAGCTATTCTTCTATCCTTTACCATAATCTTGTGTGAGAATTAATAGCCGAGGTGCTCATTTATGTATATCTAAATCAGGGTAATGTTCTCTTGCACATTCAGGACAGATACTATGGCTAATATCAGCTTGTGAATGCTTATGAATATAGACATCAACTTGTTCCCAATAGCCTTTATCATCTCTAATCTTTTTACAAAAGGAACAAAGTGGTAATATGCCTCGTAAGGTTTTAATTTCATCCAGAGCCTTTTGGAGTTGGGCATTTTTATCTTCAAGGCTTTTTTGCAGGCTCCGCAATGCCAGATGTGTCTTGACGCGGGCCAGGACCTCTTCGGCTTGAAAAGGTTTGGTGATGTAGTCCACACAGCCAAGGGAAAATGCCTTGATCTTGTCGTCCAACTCATTAAGGGCACTGATAAAAATAACCGGTATCCTGCGGGTTTTCTCTTCGGATTTGAGCTGTTTGCACACTTCATATCCGTCCATCCCCGGCATTCTGATGTCCAGAAGAATGAGATCCGGGGAACT
>JAZFVY010000476.1:0-4648 GCA_036447975.1 Desulfobacterales bacterium | reverse complement strand
TAAACCGCTTCAAGACATGCTCAACCATCTGACATATGAGGGTATGGTTGATCCCAGCGTCTTTGAGAATTGCTATTTCATCAGGCATGGCACTGAGATTTTCGAAACTCTTTGCAGACACTTCGGCTCAGAAGATAAAATGGTTCATGAAGTATCAGCAAACAAAACCTGGTAATTACACCTGACAAACCTACCTTTCCGATTCTCAATATGTGACATCAGGCATGCATATTTGATAAAGTTGGGGCTTAGTTATTATTTTTAATGAAAGAGAATAATAGTGGCCTGAACAGGTTGATCCGTCGCATCGATTGTGTTGTAGTGGCTTTGCAGTAAATTATTACGGCTGCAGCCTTGATGCCTATGTATTATATCAATCCAGATTCGTGAAATATCCGTGCCAAGGGGGCATACTCATGATGATAAGAAAGCTTTTAGGGCAAATAATGGTTGAGGAGGGATTTGTCACAAGGCAACAGCTTAATGAAGCACTCCAAAGGCGGAATAAAATTAAAGAAAAAACGTCGCGCGAAGAAATGGAAAAGGGCGAATTATTTTCTGAAGCACAACTTTCTATAGTCTCAGACAAGATTCCATCACTGGGAAAGATAATGACTGATATGGGGCTTGTCACGAAGGAACAACTTGAAGAAGCCTTGAAAGAACAGGATAAATATTTCGAAGTCTACAGGTCATTGGATAATGAGAAATTGGGAATTGCAATTGAGATAGGATCACTCATCAATTCTACTCTTGATCTTGCCAAAGTATTGCAGCTTATCATGATCCATGTAAACCGTGTGACCAATTCAGTTGCAAGTACACTGATGCTGCTTGATGAAAAGACCGGAGAATTAGTATTTTGTGTTCCCACAGGGCCAGAGGCGGACAAATTGACTTATGTCAGTCTTCCTCCTGGTGAAGGAATTGCGGGGTGGGTTGCTAAGCATGAACAACCTGTTATGGTTCCTGATGCCAAGGAGGACTCAAGATTTTGTCCAAAAATTGATAAAATAAGTGGGATTGAAACAAAATCAATTCTAAGCGTCCCGCTTAAAGTAAAAACAAAATTGATAGGTGTGCTGGAGGTTATAAACAAAGTTGACGGCACCAGTTTTACTAAAGAAGATGAACTGTTTTTGAGTATATTTGGATATCAAACCGCGGTGGCGATCGAGAATGCCAGGCTCCATGGCGAATTGAAGGATAGATTATCAGAGAGCAAGCAGGCTGAGGAGGCGCTTCAGGAGAGTGAGCAGCGCTTGAAGACTATATTGGATAGCACACAGATCGGGGTTGTAATTGTTGACCCGGAAAACCATATCATAGTTGATGCCAATCCCGCCGCTGTAAAAATGATCGACGCTCCCAAGGAGGATGTGGTTGGCAGGGAGTGTTTTAATTATATCTGTCCGGCAGAGAAGGGGCAGTGTCCGATTACCGATCTGGGACTGCATTTTGACAACACAGAACAGATATTACTGACAGCCCATGGCAATGAAATACCGATTCTCAAATCAGTAGTCCCCGTTACGCTTGACGGCAGAGAACATCTGCTCGAAAGTTTTTTGGACATTACAAAAGTAAAGGAGACGGAGCAGGAGCGCACTCGTCTGGCAACGGCCGTGGATCAGGCTGCGGAAGGTGTCATCATATCAGACAGAGATGGAGCAATCCGATATATCAATCCTGCCTTCGAGCGACTCAGTGGTTTCACTCGAAAAGATATCTTCGGACAAAACATCCACATCCTCAGAAGCGACAAGCACGACGAGGCCTTCTATAATAAAATGTGGGACATTATCTCCCGTGGTGAAGTATGGACAGGCCGTATAACCGACAGGATGAAGGATGGTACACTTCGCGAGTTTGAAACGACAATTTCGCCTATCCGAGACAGGTCAGGAGCGATAGTAGACTTTGTTTTCGTCAAACGGGATGTGACCCATGAAGTGCAACTGCAAACCCGGCTTCAGCAAGCACAAAAGATGGAGGCTATTGGTACCCTTGCTGGTGGCATTGCCCACGACTTCAATAACATACTTACATCCATCATTGGGTTTGCAGAACTAGCCATGTTTAAACTCCCTGAAGGTGACGAGTCCAGAAGCGACCTTGACTATGTGATTAAGTCGGGGAATCGCGCTAAAGAGCTGGTGAAGCAAATTCTTTCCTTCAGTCGGAAGAACGAACAAGACTTAAAACCTGTGCAGATTCACCTCATCATCAAGGAAGCGCTTAAACTCCTGCGGGCGTCATTGCCGGCAACCATAGAAATTCATCAGAACATCGAGTTTGAATTCGACGTTGTTTTGGCTGATCCTACCCAAATTCATCAGGTATTGATGAATCTGTGCACCAACTCGGCACATGCCATGAAAGAAAGCGGTGGAGTGCTGGAGGTAAGCCTCACCGAAGTGGACCTTGATTCTGTCGCGGTGTCCCAATATCCGGGATTGGGTCCCGGGTCATACCTGGAGTTGAGCGTCAGTGATACAGGCCACGGCATGGACAAGGCGGTGATGGAACGGATCTTCGACCCGTTTTATACTACAAAAAAAAAAGGTGAAGGGACTGGCATGGGGCTTTCAGTAGTCCACGGAATTGTCAAGAGCCATGGCGGCTTCATTTTTGTCAATAGTGAGCTAGGGAAAGGCACCAAATTTCATGTCTTTCTGCCCGTTATCGAAAAGACCATCGCGTCGGAAGACCAAGCAGAAGAACCGATGCCCAAAGGTAATGAACGTATTATGTTTGTGGATGACGAAGTAATGCTGGTTACAATGGCTCAAGAGATGCTGGAGTTTCTCGGATATGAGGTTGTTGTCAGAACGAGCAGTATCGAAGCGCTCGAAGCTTTCCGAGCTCAACCAGACAAGTTCGACCTGGTTATCACCGACAAGACCATGCCTCAAATGACAGGTTTTGACCTTGCCAAGGAGTTAAGGGAAATCCGGCCGGATATTCCTATCATTCTTTGCACAGGATTTAGTGAAACAATCGAGACGGAGATGGCCAAAGCCATGGCTATTAACGCGTATATAATGAAACCTCTTGCGACGCAAGAGTTGGCGGCGGCGATTCGGAAGGTGCTGGACAAATAATAAACTTAGAACCTATCTATATTTCTCATCTCATATTAAGCGGTATTCATTTTCAAGGCTTCAGGGATGAAGCCAGGTAAATTCTTCATGAGAAATCATAGTTGTGCCTTATAAATCATAATGCCCCCCAGGCAGGCGAGAAGGACCATTATGATTTTCCTATAATTCTATTCCCGAACTCTTCATTGACTTGATTGGAGCGCCTGTTTACTTTCCACTGACTTTACCTTACCGTCGATACGGTTGGAACCACCCTCCCTGTAATCGACCTTGATGGTCATATTTATCCTGCCGCAGTCTTTCTTCAAATCTTTAAAGCAGCGCGTAACCATGGCCATAAGCTCGTCCCATTCACCCTCGACAGCTGTGCCCATGGGGCCGAGCATATATGGCAGTCCGCTGTCTCTTATTATCGTCAAAGTTCTGGCTACGTACGGGCTCAAACTTTCTCCTTTGTTTACCGGAAAAATGGAAAAATCAATGAGTACGCTCATAATATCCTCCTGCTTATGAATATTGGCTGTTTCCTGAATTCAGCATTGTCAATTTTAATTGAGTTGCGAAATATGATTCTTCTCCAATTTAGTTGGAGAAGAACCACACCGACTCACATGAAGATTATTCACTTACCTTGCCTTAATTAGCTACAACTAATCTGGAGATGATCCCAAAATAATAAGTGTATAATCCTTATTCAAGGGAATATAGAGAAATACTGCTTTTGTGTCAATTATGAATGGCTTTAAGGTATGGTGAAATAGAAAATAAAATAAATCTGTCAAGAATGAAGACTTGATCACTCTTTCTTCGCAGAGCTCTTCAGTTGCAAAACGCCGCCAGGATGGTTTTGAATGTGATGGAAAATTCTTTTGATATGCTTATTATTCTTTTTGCACGACATGTAGATTTGATAGAGGGTGAGAGTGGTCATCGCTACTTTTTGTCTGGCGGAGAGGAGTTTTTTGACATTTGCTGAGAAATTTTTGTATTTTTCCGGGCGGTCTCCTGCCTCCTCTCCCCAGTTGCTGCCGATAATCAGCGAGCGTTGCTCTCCACCTTTGCCCAGGTCAAAACTATCGAGTTCTTTCCACTGGTCTTTTTCCCACTTGTCCCAGTTTTCGTCAAGTTCCGTCACATCGCCAAGTATTTTCAGGCCGAAGGTTACATCCATATCTGGAATTCTTACAATACGGCTAATGGCAGCGTGATCCTGAGAGGGGGAGACTACCAGACCAAGATCCTGTAAAAGGCGCTGTATTGCGTCGATGAGAACCTGTACATTCTTACTTTTTAAAAGGCTGTCAAGGGCGTGTGATGTGGTTTTTGTTGCATCTTTCTTGCTCAGATCGTTTTCGCTGCGTTCTTTGGGATCGGTTTCGACTTTCCCGACCACGTACATGCCAGTAAGACAGGTCAATGCAATGAGAAGGCGTTGAGTGCCAGTGTACTTCAACAGTGCGTAAAAAGCAAAGATAATTAAGAAAAGCTGGAAGATCAAAAGGGTTGTTTGTTTCATATCTTGCTCCTGTTCTTATTCTTACTGA
>JAZFVY010000475.1:0-4381 GCA_036447975.1 Desulfobacterales bacterium | reverse complement strand
AATAAAAATTTATCAATCACTATAGCATTTGTCAATCTGTAACCTCAATTAAGCATAAACAAAATGAAGATCGAATTATAACCATCAAGAATCACGAAGTATTCAATATATTTGAGCATCTAATCGTAAACCAATGATAGTGGAATTATAATTTTTTTTATTTCTTAATTTTGTTTACCCTTCGGGAAAGCCGAGGATACCCCATTTCCTGCGTTGTCAAGGGTTCGCAGTAGTTTACTACGGCTTCACCCTTGACGCCTTGGACCTGGGTCATCCTCGACTTTTGCTCAATTGAGGTGTAATCATTGACAAAACACTAAATAATTGTTAGGGCTTTTTAACTTTCACTTGCAATATCTTGAAATTATAAAAAGTTGTCTCTTTCTTATCCGTACAATAATCCTAAAGCAAGGAGGAATGAATAATGACAGATAAAATACTTATCTATGGAAAAGATACCTGACCCTATACAAATGATGCTCGTGAAGCATATAAAAAAAAGGGGCTGGATGTGCAATATTTTGACGTTAAGTCTGATGCTGATCAGTTGAAAACCATGCTTAAATATTCTGAGGGCGTGCGCAAGGTTCCGGTCATTGTGGACCGGAACAACGTTACCATAGGATTTAATGGCGGAACATGAGGGGTTTAAATATGTCGGCTGGAAGCCGAATAATAACCCTTACCCGAGAAAAAAGGATATCGCCTTAATATCTTAATACCCTATAGGTCAATGGATGACACCGTGTAACTGTCAAGGCCATGCAAATAAAGGTGATTATCTGACACTTGTCAACAGAAAGGGGAATGCGGCCACCGGAATTTCCCTTTTTTCTTTCCAAGCTTTATAAAACGTTGTCATTCACCCAGGTTCAACTTATGATTATTTTCTCTTGATTAACAGGAAATATTTTACATATAATACGTTTCAAAATAAATGAATGATATTCAGATAATGATTGAGATACAAAAAATGGATGATTTACGGCGATAGATTTTAGTCATTGATAAATAGAATGCTTTGTGACATAAATCCTAAATTTTTTTGTTTGGAGTGAAAAATCGGTGCTGATGCAAGTCATTCATAAGGACATTTTTAATAATCAGGGCTTTCAGCCGACAATTAAAAAAAGATCAAATGATCTCTTTTTTTTGGAAATCATCAGCCTGAGGAAGGTTAATAATATTGGCTGAATCAAATGAGCATAAAGAACAAGACGTCCTCCTGGAGATAGAGGATATTCATATGAGTTTCGGAAAAGTTCTTGCACTGGCCGACGTCAGCCTGAAAATCAGAAAAGGAGAGATTCATTCTGTAATCGGGCCCAACGGAGCCGGTAAGACAGTGATGATGAACTGTATCAACGGCCTTTACCGACCGCAGAAAGGAAATATCTATTACAAACAACAAAAAATAAATCGCCTCAAACCATTTGAAAGGGCCAAACTGGGCATTTCGAGAACATTTCAGAAAGTGGAGGTGTTCGGCGGCATGACGGTCCTGGATAACATCCGCCTAGGCCGCCATCTCCATTTCAAATCAGGCATTACCAGCGGATCGATTTACCTCGGTAAAACCGCCCGGGAAGAAAATGAACACCGGACCTTCATTGAAGAACGAATAATCGATCTTTTAGAGATTGAACATATCCGACACAAACCCGTCGGCATGCTGCCTTACGGCTTTCAAAAGCGGGTGGAGTTGGGTCGTGCGCTGGCTCTGGAGCCAGAGCTTCTGATTTTAGATGAGCCCCTGGCCGGCCTTAATCTTGAAGAAGTCGAAGACATGGCACGGTTCATCCTGGATATTAATGAAGAAGAACAATGGAAGATCACCTGTCTTCTGGTGGAGCATGACATGGGCGTAGTCATGGATCTTTCCGATCGTGTCTTTGTGCTCAATTTCGGCAATATGATCATTGACGGTACACCTGAGGAGGTCCAGAACCATCCTGAGGTGATCATGGCATATCTGGGTGAAGAGGACCTGTATGCAACACGAAGATAATTAGAACCTATCTCAAAAACAATCTAAGTGCTCATGGCGGCGTTGCGAAACGATTCAAAATGCTCACATACTACGTGTATGCTCCGCTTTTTCACCGTTTCGCGCCTTGCCCTGAACCCTAATCTTATTTTTGAGATGGGTTCTAGTTTTCATCCAGAAATGGCCCTTTCCCCGGCTGGACACTAATTAAGGCCAAAACTAAAGTAGTAGTCATATGAAAATTACCAAAGATCTGACGATTCCCAAACTGTTTATAAAGCAGGCACGTAAGTACGGCAAAGACAAAGTGGCCATGCGGGAGAAGGAGTTTGGTATCTGGCGGCCTATCTCCTGGCACGATTACCTTGAAAATGTCAAATATATAGCATTGGGTCTTATCAGTCTTGGACTCAAAGACGGTGACAAGGTCTCTATGATCGGCGACAACCGTCCTGAAGGCCTGTGGGCCGAGATGGCAGCATTGTGTGCCAGGGGAGTGGGAGTCTGGCTGTTCCAGGACTCCCTGATGGAAGAGGTAAAATATATTATTGATCATTCGGACACAAAGTTTTTGTTTGGTGAAGGTCAGGAAGAGGTCGACAAGGCTATTTCAATTTTTGATGAATGTCCCAAGCTGGAAAAGATTATCTGGGATGACCCCAAAGGGATGCGCAATTATGATCTGGATTATCTGATAAGCCTCAAGGAAGTTCAGCGTCTGGGCCGGGAACTGGAACAACAACAGCCGAATCTATTTGAAGAGACTATCAACAAGGGCCAAGGCGATGAAGTGGCTCTCCTTTTCTACACATCAGGCACCACAGATTTACCCAAAGGTGCGTTGTTGTCCCATTATAACATGTTGACCATGGGCAGGAATCTTATGGCCGTAGATCCGTGCTATTCAGGAGACGATTATGTTTCCTATCTGCCTTTTGCCTGGATCGGTGAACAGATGATGTCAATTTCCTGTGGCCTTCAGATCGGATACATCATCAATTTCCCCGAGGCGCCTGAAACTGCCCAGGAGAACATCCGGGAAATCGGACCCCATGTTATGTTCGCCCCGCCTCGCATGTATGAGCAAATGACCCGTTCGGTCCAGGTCAAATACCTGGACAGCTCCTGGATTAAACGCAAGTTTTATGAGCTTTCCACTAAAATCGGGTATCATGTGGCCAACCTCAAATTTGAAAAGAAACCGGTGCCCTGGTATTGGATGCTTTTGGAATGGATGGCTTCCATAGTTGTGCAAAAAAAACTCAAAGACCATTTAGGGCTTTCCAGGGTGCGCAATGCTTATACCGGCGGTGCTGCCATGGGGCCGGACCATTTCCGCTTTTTTCACGCTTTGGGGGTGAACCTTAAACAAATTTACGGACAGACCGAAGTCGCAGGAATTTCAGTGGTCCACCGCAGCGGAGACATCAAGTTTGACACGGTGGGCCTTGCCATCCCGGAAACCGAGGTCGGTATTACTGAAGACGGCGAAATACTTACCAAAAGTCCGTCGGTATTCCTGGGCTATTACAAGAATCCTGAGGCTACGGAAAAGACCTTGAAAGACGGCTGGCTATATTCAGGTGACAAGGGTTTTATAGACGATGACGGTCATCTGGTTGTCTTTGACCGCTCAAAAGATGTAATGACCCTGAGTGACGGCAGACCTTTTTCCCCGCAGTATCTAGAAACTCGCTTGAAATTCAGCCCATATATTAGGGATTCGTGGGTGATTGGAGATAAGCGGGATTATGTAACAGCCGTCGTCTGTATCGATTATTCGGTGGTGGGCAATTGGGCGGATGAAAAGAAACTCACCTACACGAGCTATCCGGAACTTTCACAAAAGCCTGAGGTCTATGAACTGGTAGAAGAACAAATCCATCAGGCCAATAAAGACCTTCCCGAAGCCGCCAGGATCAGAAAATTTATAAACTTATACAAGGAATTCGATGCAGATGATGATGAACTTACAAGGACCCGTAAATTACGACGGACTTTTGTGGAAAAACGGTATCAGGATATAGTGGATGCCTTATATTCTGATGAAGATAATGTGCATATCGATACAACGATTACATATGAAGACGGACGAATATCCAATATTAAGACCGATCTTCATATTAGAAATGCAAAGGATTGATTATTGATGATTGAAAATTGTAGGAGAAAATGAATAACAAGGTTTTGATTTAGACGACTCAGTAGATTGTTTTTACCAATTAGCAATCTTCAATCATCAATGTTCAATTGATTAAGGTGAATAAATGGAACTCTTTTTAATGACGATTACTACAGGTGTTATGGTGGGCGGCATCTATGCCCTCGTCGCCCTTGGATGGGTGCTGATTTATAAGTGCTCGGGCGTGCTGAACCTTGCCATGGGAGAATTGA
>JAZFVY010000474.1:0-3170 GCA_036447975.1 Desulfobacterales bacterium | reverse complement strand
ACGAGTGATAAGCGTCCGTAACGTAAATGTCATCGGCTGCTTTGAGATAGGCAGCGATGTCGGAAGGCCGGCCAGGGGCGGCCGGAAATAGTTTGATGATTGGTTCTCGCATCTGTTGCCACATTAGACGAATACGGTTCACGTACGGCGACTGTTCGCGCGCTGGCAGGATCAGATTTGCTGTACTTTCGAATGGATCTTTTTCACGAATGTCGTAGTCTGCGGTTTGCATTGTTTTGACAATATCGTCGGCAATACGGTCACGTCCGATATTTCGAAACGCACCTGCAAGACGGCCGGCAACCGTGGTTCGCCCTCCTTCAAGGAGCAATGCAAGCACATCAGATGCATCTCGCACCATGGCCAGAGCCGCGCGAGCGTCCGCCGCGTTCTGTAGAAAGAATCCGGATCTGCAGCTCACCAGACCCGCAGGTAAAGAGAACAGACGAAGGCCGTCCTGCTCTGCAACTTGTCCAGCCTCGGGCAGGGCCGCACGCGTATCGAATAACGACGTGTCATGCGGCAGTGTTGTGATCTTGTTGCGGGCCTTCGGTGAGCGTACAAGCAATTGGCGTGGAACCGTCTTGTTCCCGACATGCAGCAATAGTGACTGCTCAGGAGAGAGGCTCCAATTCGTCCCAAAACGCTCCTTCAAATAGACTGCACAGAAGCCCCAGAACGATGCGTACCACGCAGAGCTCTCACCCGTAACCTCGTCCGGATGGACAGGAATATACCATCCCTTCATGACCTCTTGCAAAAAGCCGTTTTTAACCAGGCGTTCACGATGCGTCCGGGTCAGTTCACCTGAGCGCACGGCCACGACGCCGCGCTCTTGTTGTGCTCGCAGGACCTCAAGGGATTCGGCCAGTTTTTCATGTGGGCTAGTCATAGTTCTCGTTCTTTCGTTAGCTTTTTGAGTCGTACAATTTTTAGTCTTTAATGCCGTGCCGTGTTTAGTTTATTTAATTGTATCATGGTTAGCTTATTTTGTCGAGTTCTTTTTAGCTTATTCTGTCATGCAATTATTTGCTTTTCCTCACACGCGTCTGGGAAGCCGCCCAACGAACCAAATATCCCCACACTTGCTGATTCTGCCCCTTCAACACTCCCCGGTCGAGCTATTAGGCTTCATCAGGTATGCCGGACCTTCGGCCCAAGTTTATTCAAATGGTCATGGAATTTTAGGTATACATCTCGATGAAAACACGAATCAAATTCATTGGTATTGTAATATTTGTGGGGATGAGGGTGTCGTAACTGGCTGGAAAGGTCTTATTTGGAATATGCTGGACCGCCCTGTTGAAGTTCTTTAGCGGAAACTGAACCTATTAAAATCCCTTACATCCAGTTTCCTTAGCATGCTTTCTTGACCGGGGATATTCTCTACAATGCTGTGGTTTAACATCATGAATTCGACAAATGTATTTATCCTTTTTAGGTAGTTTCCTTACCCAAGGGCATCTTTGAACATCATCGCCGGTTATCGGACTAATCCAGATATCATATATAAAATGATCATCACCGAGTAAACATTGTTTTCTACCCATTGAACTTGACCTTCCCCAAATTCTTCGCAATCAACGCATTCAACCGTTTTTCCTCTTTCAATTGCGCCTCAAACCCCGCTTTATAATTATCAATTTCCCGTTATTCATTCCCTCTCCAGCCTTTCCATAAGCCTGAAAGCGTCTTTCTCAAGCTTTGAGAAGGCAAACCACTTTTTCCCAAGATCTTTTAATGATGCCCCAAAATGAAAAACCTCTTTGTCATCTATTATAATTAACCTATCATGCGCGTATTTAAACTTTTTTATTTCCACAGGCGGATATTGAGAATTATATTTCTTCACATCCAGAGATAGCTGCTTTGAAATTGTCTTTGTAAAGATTTTAACCGTTACACTCTTTTTTCTTTTTGTAAGCAACAGCAGAACTGAATCATCAATATAATTATCAATAATGATGATCGATTTTTTCGCTCTCCTTATAAGATCAGAAACAAATTTATAGGCATCAAAAATCTGTCCGTCAAAAAAGATCCCTTGCTTCGGTGTTATTTCTTTTGATTCTATGGCGTTAAATATCCGGTCAAATTTTTCGTCTGTTTCAACTTTTTGCTCAAGCTGCTTTTGTTCCACTGCGTCAAGCCTGTGAAAAATCTGAGCATTTGTCGTAATGAATTTACGCATCGCGACAAAGGCTTTGAGTATCTGTATGCTGATTTTAACCGCTGTTTCGCTTCGCAATACCGCGGATAGCATCGCTACCCCTTGTTCTGTGAAAACATAGGGTAGATACTTTCGATGCCTGCCTCTGCCGGTTTCTAAGGTCGCATTTTGCGACTTAAAAATGCGAACTCTTCATCAGTGAGTTGAAACATAAACTCTTCAGGGAATCTTTCCCTGTTTCTTTTTACTTGTTCATTAAGCCTTTTTATTTCCACGCCATACAACTCAGCTAAATCATTATCGTACATTACTTGAACACCCCGAATGGTATAAATAAGATCTTGGAGCTTGTCAGCATTAACAATTTTATTCTCAGCCATTTTTCATCTCAATTTTTCCGAGGTTTTCCAGGATAAGCTTGTTCAGCCTCACTTCCTCTTTCAACTGCCCTTCAAACTCCGCTTTCAGCTTGGCAAACCGCTCATTAAAATCAAAATTATCATCATCATCCGGCAAGCCCACGTACCGTCCCGGTGTCAGCACATAATCCAGTCCTTTGACCCTTTCAATGGAGGCAGAATTGCAGAACCCTTTGATATCTTCATAATCCCCGTCCGGATTACGCCAGTTGTGATAGGTTCCAGCGATGGTGGCGATATCCTCAGCGGAAAACTCCCGTGTTCTGCGGTTGATCAAATGCCCCATATTGCGGGCATCAATAAAAAGGATTTCATTAAGTTTTTGCGTTGCTACTTATCAGGGCCAAAGTTTAAAATGCAAGGAGCGCACCCAAATTCCACCTTATTTGCAGAGATCGACGAACTGACGAACTAATCCGAGTACATCAGCTAAGCAGCATTGAAAAATACAATTGCTAATTTGACTAAACTATCTGGCTTGATTGTTCTGTCAAACAATATAGTTTAGTCAAGCGGTCTGTATCTAACAAGGAATATTTCGGATATTTCATGAAGTATCTGGAATGACCACTTTCAAATAC
>JAZFVY010000473.1:0-5601 GCA_036447975.1 Desulfobacterales bacterium | reverse complement strand
TTGATAAATTCATGCTTATCTATTTCGCTCATATCAGAATCCTGATCTTGCGAAGCTGGAAACAAACAATAGTATTAGAACCTATCTCGAAAATAAGATTAGTGTTCAGGGCAAGGCGCGAAACGGTCAAAAAGCGGAGCATACACGTAGTATGTGAGCATTTTGAACCGTTTCGCAACACCGCCATGGGCACTTAGATTGTTTTTGAGATAGGTTCTAGAAATTACGTTATATTTTAGCCTTATTAAAAACATTCCTGTGCGCTAAAGGCGTATAATAAAAATTTACCTTCGATAGGTGCATCTGGAAGAAAGAATTGTTATTTGTCTAGTTCAGCCCTTACAACTTGACCAATTGCTTCTATTAAATACGGCTTTTGTATGTAGGATCTCACACCCAATCTCCGGGCTTCTTTGACACGTTCTGTTTCAGAAAATCCACTTGCGATTATTGCTTTTTGGCCTGGATTTAGTTCGATAATCTTTTTGTATGTATCAAGTCCATCAATTCCTGGCTCCATAATCATATCCAACAACAATAGGTCTGCTGAATTATTCTTCATGAACTCAACAGCTTCTTCACCGCTGGAAACAGTTGCAACAGAATATCCCAGTTTTTTTAACATTGCAGATACAATCTCCCTCTGATCCTCTACATCATCGACAATTAAAATCGATTCACCCTTTCCCATAAAGTCTTCAAAGGATAATACGGATTTTTCACTGGGCAGTTCTTGTCTTACTGCTGGGAAATAAAGCGTAAATTTACTTCCTTGGTCTTCAGTGCTTTCTACATCAATATATCCTTTGTGGTCTTTTACAGTTCCCCAAACGACAGCCATACCCAATCCTGTTCCGCTTTTTCCCATTACCTTTTTGGTATAAAATGGTTCAAATATTCTTTCCAAGTTTTGAGAAGAGATGCCGATTCCTGTATCATTTACGCTAAGGGTAACATAGTCACCCTCTTTCACCTCGTCGAAGCTGTTTATGGATGTATCAATATACTGATTTTCTGTCGAGATAAATATTTCGCCTGAATTGGAAATAGCCTCCGCCGCATTAGAGACTAAATTCATGATCGTTTTGGATAGATGAACTGGAGAGCCTAAAATATTTAACAAATTTGTGTCAAGATTGGTTTTTACCCGAACTTCAGGATGGTTGATTTGCAAATTTTCATATTCAGGACTTTTCAAATACTCATAAACAATAGAATTAATATTAACCATTTCTGTAACGACAACGCCTCTTCTTGCCAACGTCAACAAATCCTGAACTATAGCGGCAGCTCTTTCTCCTGATTTTTGGATGGTTAAAAGAGGCTTTCTTAGAGGGCTGTCTTGGGGAATGTCCATTAATAACAATCCAGGATAACTTACAATTCCAGATAAAATATTATTTAGATCATGCGCTACACCACCTGCGAGTGTTCCGATGGCCTCCATTTTCCGTGCTCGTTGGAGCCGGGCCTCCAGATCCCTCTTTTCAATTTCCGCCTTTTTGAGTTCAGTAATATCGTTGCCGATGCAAAGAATCTCACTAAATTTTCCGTTTCTGTCATATATAGGCTTGTGAGTCCATGCAATACATACTTTTTCACCGCTTCTGAGTACGTTTTCGCTCTCGATAATGATTGGCCGTTCTGGATGTTTCTGAAGAGTTGTTTCCAGCCTATCAAGCCGACTCTTGGCTGATTCTGTCTTCGGAATGATAGTGCCAATCACACCATGTCCGAGTATTTCATTTTCAGTATACCCAAAGAATTTCTGGGCAAATTCGTTAAAAAAAGTGATATTTCCCTTGATTTCTCTCCGCATGATGATGCTATTGGCATTTTCTACAAGTTCACGATACTTTTTTTCGCTCTCCTGAACTTTCTGAAATGACATGGCATTTACAATGCCGGCAGCGGTTTGTGAGGCAACACCCATCAATAAATTCATGTCGCTTTTTGTAAGAGATCTTTTTGACTTGATATTATCTACGGCCATTATGCCCAATGATTCTTTTTCATAAATAATTGGCACGCATATAAATGAATGAACCCCCATCTTTTTAGCAAATGTAAGACTTCTTTTTGAGATTATATTTTCAATTTCAGCAATATCATTTACCAGAATCGGTTTCTGATCTCTAAATGCATCTATAAATGTTCCTCTGGATTCAGGGTTGTCAAGATGAAACTCGGTTTGTAGTAATAAAGCCTCTTTTTCCTTATCGTAACCATATCCAGCGTGGTACAATAGTCTGGTTTTATTGGCATTAGCGAGCATTATAAGACCGCGATCAAAATCCATATGCAGCTCCATAATGCTCGTTACAGTTTTGATGAGATCGCCAATACCTATAATAGAAGAGGTGACCTGACCAATTTTCTGAATAAGCAATGTGTTGTTATGGCGAATATTAATCTCATTTATAAGATCATTGGCAACATTGCCCTGAGTTTTAACGGTTTTGACCAATGCCTTTTTTTCAATATATTCGGAAATAAATGCAAAGGTTATGGAAATGAACGAACAGAACAGGACAAGAGCACCCCAGGACTGGAGGGGCAAGACAAAGAAGAGGCCCGGAGAGATAAGGATGCTGATCAGCAGAAAATAATTTCGTATCCGTTTCCAGATGAGAAAGGGCGTTTCCCCCCAAGTGATGATGTAACGACAGCAGTCATTCCCTTTATGAAAACAAAAAGGGTGTTCAACATCGGCAAGCCTATTAGTGAACAACTTCGCCAAGGATTCAAAGACGCCTATGCGATTTTCACATTGGTAAGGTTTTTCATTTACCCCAGAGTTAGGAGTAGAGACAATTTCAACCTTAGCAGGCCCCAGTTTTTTTGCTTTTACGGTAGAACCGCGGCTCATAATTGGAGAGGCTTTTTCCAGTAACAAGTAAACAGTCGATAGGTTAATAAATCCTAATGTATATTGTTTAAGAGGGCCCATTCCTTTATGTGATGTTGTGTAACGTCCTGCCTCTCTGGCAATATTCGGATTTCCTGTATTTTCAACCAGGGCTTCCTGGAAGCGATCTACCTGATGCTGGCTGAACCAATGGGCCGGGTCTTCCACTTCATATTTCGCCATTTCCGCATACTCTAAGACAGCATCAATATCCAGATCAGGACAACTCTTTTTGATATATTCTAAATATGTTTTCGTGATTCTACTGCTGTAAATAGGCAATGTGTCAGTCACTTACCGGGTCCCTTTTTGGTTTTTCATTCAGCAGCATCAAATATCTGTGAAGCGTTATAGACGGCGAAGCATCTCATTTTTTTTAATTTGGTGTAGGAGTTTGAAAAATATAGATAAATCATTGCTTTTTACAATGGAATTTACCGAAGAAAGTGATTTATGTCAAGCGAAGAAGTGTCGCAAAAGATGTTAATTTCGTGGGAGAGTATTTTAGCCCGAATTTCTCATGAAGAACATCAAACAGAATGGAAAAACAATACGATAATTATACATTAATTTATCTCAAGTTCGGAATTTCATACTGTAATGGTGCAAAATAAAAAAAAGTCATTCGATGTTCTTCATGAGAAATCCGGGTGTGCCCCAAGGTGAGCAACAAGACATTCTAAAAACGTTCGATGAGTTTATCTATCAAGTATGTGCTTTCCCGCATTGCTTGTTCGCTGAAAGGGCCGAACCAGTCTGCGATTTTTCTAAATTCAGCGCTAAACATATCTTTATCACCCTTTTCAATCATTGCAAGATTTTCTGTTAGAGATGTAAGAAAGTCTTTAAGGAGAGTAAGCCGTTCCGGTGATGCGAAGATGATTTCAGAGTAAAGCGATGGGTCCTGGGCGAAAAGCCGGCCGACCATCCCCAGCTCCAGGCGGTATATCGGGCTGGAAAATTCAAGGGTGCGTGGCAAGTCGATATGCCTTCGTCTCAGAAATTGGCCGAAGGCAAAGGTGGCAAAGTGTCGCAGCGTTTGAACGATTGACATGACTTCGTCATGCTCCTTGGCACTCACTTGCAGGATAATGCTTCCCCAGACGCTGAATTGGTCAATAAGCCATTTACAGGCAGGTAGATTTCTGCCTGGTGTGACTACGATGATCTGTTTATCCATGGTTGAAGTTGTTGGACCGAAGAGGGGGTGTAAACCGACCACCGGACCCCCATGGGAGCCAAGCATGGCATTTAAGGGGGATTCTTTTATACTGGTGATATCAGCAAGAACACAATCAGCGGGCAGATGGGGCCCGAGTCTGTCGGCGACGGTATTGGTTACTTCAATTGGAACACTGATAATAGCCAGTTCAATTCCTTCGCAAAGTTTGTCAGCATTCGGCCAGTCATGACGGTCAAGGATGCGTATGTTGTAACCGGCATCAGCAAACCAATTCTGAAAGTATTGTCCCATACTTCCCAAGCCTCCGACGAGAAGTACGGTTGCCCCGGCACGGACGCCTTTTTGAGCCAGGCGAGCGGTTTGCTCAACACGTGATTGGCGGAGAATACGCCGATAAAGATCTTCGATATAATCCGGATCAAGTCCCGCTTCGGCTCCCTGAATACGGCGTTGGGAGAGGAGGTCTTCTTCCCGGGCCGGGTGGTAAACAGGCAGGTTGTAATCCTTTTTTAGAGAAACGACGCGTTCGACCTCTGCCTGGCGTTTTCCAAGCAGTGAAACGATTTCTCGGTCAATATTATCGAGTTGCCGCCTCAGGATCTCAAGTTCTTGTTCAACGTCATCGCCGACTCGACTTCCTGTCGGCGGGGAATTCGGTTGTTTAGTATCATTGGTTTCCATAATTTTAAGCGGGCATCCAGCATTAAATTCGACTTCTTATGATATGGTCAAATCAGATGCGTTAAATATCCGGGTCGGTTATTTAACAGAGCAGGGTGATTTCCGAAAGCCATAAGGTCGAGACCTTTGCAAAACGCCCCCTTTTGTCCAATTTCTGTGTCAGACTCAAATTTTAATCCTCAAAATACTCAATGTATTCCTGTGGTTAAAATTTTCGCCTTCCTTGAACTTGAACAAAATTGAGCATTTATCAAAGGTCTCAGGTCAGGTTTATATCATTTTTAACAAGTGTTTGGCAAGTGGAAGTTGTGGAACTTGTAGAATTTTGTGGAAAAGAACAATAGTCTATCATTATAATGATTTGAGGTTGTAGATGGCAGTCAATGCAGGGGCTTACATTTGTTTAAAATAAAATTAAAATCTTGTGCAGGTTTAACTTGCCTTTGCAGTTAAAAAATCGTAAATATAAATCAATCATTCAACAAATATAGTGTTTAAGAGTTAGATATGAAGCCGATTAACATAATTGTCATCCTGATTTCAGCCATCTTTTTATGGTCATGCGGGTTAAAGAAGGATTTCGTAAAGGTCGATCCCGAAGATCAGCTTTTTTATATGGCTGAAAAAAAATTTCAGACAGAATCCTATGAAAAGGCCCTTGAAGCTTTCAATGAGTATCTTTTCCGATATCCAGATAGGCCTATGGCCAGTGCAGCTTTGTTGAAGATAGGTGATATCCACAAAACCCTTGGAAACCATGCCAAAGCGCGCAATGTCTATAAACGTTTGATAGCCGAATATCCGGACAGCATTTTTGTTGCCGATGCAA
>JAZFVY010000472.1:0-3264 GCA_036447975.1 Desulfobacterales bacterium | reverse complement strand
TTTACAATATTGATATGTATATTGGAGGTGGTACAGGTTTCACTCCAGATTCCACTACCCCAATATACTGTATAGCTATACAAATAGAAAAGCACGCATTTTAACTGTCAATCCACGTATTCCATATTTATTAATCCTGAACCTTTCTTGCTATTCTCTATTTTTTACTGTATTAGGTAGATTGAGGTTTAGGTTTCGGATAGAACTGAACCATCAATGAAATGGGACTGAAATGGATTGATCATTCAGGTCAGACACCTTCATTGCGACACGAAGTTACATATTTCAACTGTTCAGTTGTAGTAATCTATAATCGCTTGAACTCAGCGTCCCGTTACCGAGACCCTATGGGAGCATGCATTCTTGGTGCATCCATGATGGATTTCCTTTTCGGGTTTTGGAGAACGGTTTGAACACTATTGCAAGACGCCGAACGAATATACGATCTGGGCAACCCAAGATTCTTTTTTTTATCTTATGTCTTTTCTTATCTTTTTTTGTGTTCGCCAATATCGGGAAAGCCAAAGAATCTGTTCAGAAGATACATATTATTCCCGTATCCGGAATGGTGGACCCGGGCATGGCGGCCTTTATAAAAAGGGCCCTTGAGACCCCCTTGGATGATCCGGAGCCCCTTTTTGTTATCGAAATGGATACCTTTGGAGGCCGTGTCGATTCCGCACTTCAGATCGTAGAGACCATCCTTTCTGTTCCTAAAGGAAAAACCATCGCTTTTGTTAAAACCAAAGCCATCTCTGCTGGTGCTTTGATCGCCCTGGCCTGCAACAGTCTTGCTATGAGAAAGAATACCACTATCGGTGATTGCGCACCGATTACCTATTCAAGCGAGGGACCTAAAGAACTGGGGGAGAAGTTTCAGTCCCCCCTGCGGGCCAAATTCCGTGCCCTTGCCAAACGAAACGGTTACCCTGAGACTCTGGCCGAGTCCATGGTTACTGCTGATATGGTGGTTTATGCCGTGGAAATAAAGGGAAAAACCCTTTACATGGATTCCCAGGCATTCAATGATCTAAGCCAGGCGGAAAAGGACAGGATCTCATCGAAAAAGACGATTGTAGCTGAGGGCGAACTACTGACAATGGATGATACCGAGGCGTTTGAACTCGGCTTTTCAAGGATGAGTGTCGATAATATTGATGAAATGCTTCAACAGATGGGGATTAGGAACTATGAGCTGGTCCGGATCGAAGAGAGCTGGTCGGAAACGCTTGTCCGGTTTATCGGAGCAATCACTCCATATTTGTTGATGATTGGTCTTGCCGCCATCTATACGGAAATAAAGGCACCCGGATTCGGGGTGCCGGGAATTATCGGGATCACCTGTCTCGCCCTTGTCTTTCTGAATCAGTATATGATCGGTTTGGCTGATTATACCGAACTCTTGCTTTTAGTCCTGGGAGTTGTTCTTTTAGGATTTGAACTTTTTGTGATACCCGGCTTCGGCATCGCAGGTATTGCAGGACTCCTTTTTATCGCCACAGGTGCCATATTGGCCCTTCAGGATTTTGTCATCCCGGATCCTTCCTTCCCATGGCAGGGAGAACTTCTGGCAAAGAACGTTTTGCATGTGCTCGGTGCCTTTTTCATGGCGATCATCGTTGCACTTTTTGTCTTGCGGTATGTTTTGCCGAGGCTTTCTGTTGTCGTCGATGGACCGTATCTGGACACCACCCTCAAAGACTTCCATGCAGATTCAGTGGAAGCCGGGGGGGCCAGCGTTGGTGATATTGGAATTTCAATGACATTTCTTCGGCCTTCTGGTAAAATAAAAATTAAAGATAACATCTTTGATGTAATTACGGAAGGAGAATTCATGGAAAAGGGGACCCCTGTGAAGATTTCGGCAATAAAAGGAAACCGAATAATTGTATCAAGGAAATCTGACGATGAATGAAAGTTTATTATTTTCAATCATTCTACAACTTGCCGGTGTAGTGGTCATCATTGCAGAAATTATTCTGCCGTCAGGCGGTATTCTTTCAATACTGGCCGTCGGTGTTTTCGGGTATTCACTTTTTATAGTTTTTAACGATATATCAAAGATTGCCGGTTTAGTTTTTGTAGCTGCGGATATTGTCCTTATACCTGTTCTTGTCATCGTAGGCCTGAAGCTATTGGCCAGATCCCCGGCTGCACTTCGCAAAACACTGTCCCAAGAAGAAGGGATTTCCTCCCAGCCTTCTGAGCTGGCCAACTATTTTGATATGGAAGGAACTGCCGTCACGGATCTTCGCCCAGCGGGAATTTCGGTTATAAACGGCAAAAGAGTTGATGTGGTCACACGCGGAGAATATATTGAAAAAGACTCTGTAATTCATGTCACCGCGGTGACCGGCAATCAGATTATCGTCAGGGAAAAAGATTATTCATAAAGGGAGGTGCCATCATGTTTAGCAATATTATTCTTAGCATTATCGGAATCGCGGTCATTGTTTTATTGTATTTTGTGAGTTCTGCCATTTCATTATGGATACAGGCACTGGTTTCAGGTGCGCGAGTGGGTCTTTTTAACATTGTGTTCATGCGTTTTCGTAAGGTCCCGCCCAAGCTGATTGTCAACGTCAAGATCATGGCTGTTAAGGCAGGGCTGGAAATCTCGACAGATGACTTTGAATCTCATTTTTTGGCAGGTGGTGAAGTGATGCGCGTTGTGCAGGCACTTATTGCGGCTGACAAGGCCAATATCAACCTGAAATTCAAACAGGCTGCGGCCATCGATCTGGCAGGAAGGAATGTGCTGGAGGCCGTGCAGATGAGCGTTAATCCAAAGGTGATCGAAACACCTCTGGTAGCAGCCATGGCCAAAGACGGCATCCAGCTAAAGGCCCTCTCAAGAGTGACCGTTCGGGCAAATATTGATCGGCTGGTGGGCGGTGCCGGCGAAGAGACCATCTTGGCCCGGGTCGGCGAAGGGATTGTCACTACCATCGGTTCTGCGGATACACATAAGAAGGTCCTTGAGAATCCGGACATGATCTCAAAACGAGTGCTTGAAAAGGGACTGGATGCCGGGACCGCATACGAAATTCTTTCAATTGATATTGCGGATGTTGATGTGGGCAAGAACATCGGCGCAGAGCTTGAAACAGACAGGGCCGAGGCGGATAAGAAAATAGCCCAGGCAAGGGCTGAGGAACGCAGGGCCATGGCCAATGCTGTTGAACAGGAGATGAAGGCCAGGGTCGAAGAGATGCGGGCAAAGGTTGTTGAGGCCGAGGCAAAAGTTCCGCTGGCAATGGCCGA
>JAZFVY010000471.1:0-5190 GCA_036447975.1 Desulfobacterales bacterium | reverse complement strand
GCATGATCGAGAATCGGCCGGACTGGTGCATATCCAGACAGCGTGCATGGGGTGTTCCCATCGCGATATTCTATTGTGAAAAATGCGAATCCCTTTATATAAATACGGAGATAGCCGATCATATTTATGAACTGTTTGAGAAGCACGGCGCTGATATTTGGTTTGAAAAAGATGTTAATGAACTCCTTCCAGAAGATGCCGTGTGTCAGAAATGCGGTAATGAAACATTTATTAAAGAGAGCGATATTCTGGATGTATGGTTCGATTCCGGTGTGAGTCATGCTGCTGTACTTGAAAAACGTCCGAATTTAAAATGGCCCGCCGATCTTTATCTGGAAGGAAGCGATCAACACAGGGGGTGGTTTCACAGCTCATTGCTGACAGCCGTGGGTACAAGGGGGCGTGCGCCATATGAGTCCGTTTTGACCCACGGATTTGTTGTCGATGCGAACGGCAAAAAGATGTCCAAGTCACTTGGAAATGTTGTTGCACCCGAGAAAGTTATCAAAAAGCACGGATCGGAAATTCTCCGACTCTGGGTCGCTGCTTCGGATTACAGGGATGATATCCGCATTTCTGAAAATATCTTAAAACAGTTGAGCGATGCGTACAGGAGAATAAGAAATACAAGCAGGTTCATGCTTGGCAATCTTAATGATTTTGATCCTGAAAAGGATGCTGTTCCCTATGAATCTATGCCGGAAATTGACAGGTTTGCCCTGCACAGTCTTCAGAAGTTGATCGAGAAGGCCCTTAAAGCTTACGACACCTTTGAATTTCATATTGTTTACCACGCTCTTTACAACTACTGCATCGTTGATCTCTCCGCGTTTTATCTGGATATTCTCAAGGACAGGCTCTATACATCACCTCCGGATTCAGCGGAAAGAAGAAGCGCCCAGACCGTCATACAAATGCAGCTTGACGCCATTGCAAGACTCATGGCGCCGATACTTGCCTTCACTGCTGAAGAGATTTGGAATTTCATGCCTATTCGGAAGGGGAAAAAAGCAAGTATTCATCTTGCTTCCCTGCCAAAAGTAAATGCTGCATGGAAAGATGAAAAACTGGGGGAAAAATGGAACCGTCTCCTTGAATTGCGCGGTGAGGTAACTAAGGCCCTTGAGGAAGCCAGAGTCAAAAAACTTATCGGGCATTCCCTTGATGCGGCCGTTCACATCCATACAGATGATAATCTGTGCGATGAGCTTTACCCGTATGAAGATGACCTGGAAGCCATATTCATTGTTTCCAAGGCTTCTCTGAAGAAAGGTGAGAAACCTGCCGGAGCCTTTGAAAGTAATGTTATCGATGGTTTGTCGATTCTGATTGAACCTGCAACTGGTGAAAAGTGTGAACGGTGCTGGAAACATGAAACTTCTGTTGGGACAGATACAGAACACCCTGCGATTTGCAGTCGATGCCATGATGCCATTCGTTATGATCCGGGCCTTAAGGACCAGGCTTTGCATTAACCCTGAAAGGGTTTACAATGTTTGTGGCATTTGAATTTCGGTCATTTGATATTGTTTAGGATTTATCCCCGTCGGGATGCTTCGCGCAGGTTTCGTGGTTATCCTGTCGGGATGCTTCTCGCGAATTTTTCATCTATTTATCTTTGCAGAACCATTTATCTATGACTTGGCCCAAAGAACCAGTTTTCTATGTTTAATAAAATTATGTAATCTACGCCGCAATAATATATGTTTTTATCAAAAATTGATGCCAAATACCGAAAGCTTGCCTGTGTTGCTGGCTTAATAATTATAATAGATCAGATAACAAAGGCCGTAATCTTAAGCTTCCTGCCTCTTTACAGATCCATTGAAGTTATTCCGGGATTTTTCAGTCTCACTCATATTCAAAACCCCGGCGGAGCTTTTGGGTTTATGTCGAATCAAAGCTCGAGTTTACTTAACATAATTTTTCTTTTTGTTGCATCATTAGCAATATGTCTGATTTTCTACTTCTATATAAATACACCGAAGAAACATACCTTACTTGCAACCGGGTTTGCTTTGATTTTCGGAGGCGCCATAGGAAATATGATCGATAGAATTCGGTTCGGAAAAGTTGTTGACTTCCTTGACTTTTACATCGGAAATCTTCACTGGCCTGCTTTTAATGTAGCCGACAGTGCGATCTCTGTTGGAATTGTTATTTTTTTATTTCATCTTCTCTTTAAGAAGATGCCTGAGTAAAGGCGGTTGAATGCATCCTGTCCTATTAAAATTTGGTAAATTTTCGATCCATACCTATGGTTTTTTTATCGCCACAGGTTTTATCGTAGGAATTTTACTTGCAAGGTTTGAGGCGAAAAGATTAGGGGAAGATCAGGAAAAAATCATGGATCTTTGTTTTTATATCCTGATAGCTTCCATTGTTGGCGCTCGTCTGTTCTATGTTTTTACGAACCATAGAATGTTTCTTTCGGACCCGCTTGAAATATTAAGAGTATGGAACGGCGGTCTCGTTTTTTACGGTGGATTTATCGGTGCCCTGGTGACTGCCGTTGTATATATTAAGAAGAAGAAAATATCTCCCTGGAAAACCGTTGATATTTTGACACCCTCCCTTGCCCTGGGCTATTGTATCGCCAGGCTGGGCTGCTTTTCTGCCGGGTGTTGCTATGGCAAGGCTAGTGATCTTCCCTGGGCCGTAACCTTTACAAACCCTGATTCCCTTGCTCCTCTCGGCATACCGCTTCATCCTACACAGCTTTATTCTTCTTTAATTAACCTGCTTATCTTTAGTTTTCTCTGGTTTTTTCGCAGCCGCAAGAAATTTGATGGCCAGCTTTTCTGGATTTATGTTCTGCTTTATGGAGTTACCCGTTCGTTTATTGAAATATTGCGTGGTGATTTCAGAGGACCTCCTGTTTTCGGGATGTTATCGATTTCCCAGACAATCGGTGGTGCAATGTCAGTAATTGCCATTGCCATGTTGATATTTCTTGGAGGACGGGCAGCAAAAAATTAATTGAGAAGTTGCCAATGCCTGAAATTAATTATAAAGCACTTAAAGGTTATCTGAAAGACTTGGAAGAAGATCGGGAAACCAAAGGTTTTGCCCCTGTGTATCTGATTTACGGCGAAGAGCTGCTCTATGAAACCGCATATGAGGAACTTTTGAATGCCTTGATGCCTGATGTAAATCGGAGCCTTAACTATGAGCCGATTGGCGGCGCAAATGAAAATCTTCAAGAAGCGATCGAGCGGGTAAATACCTATTCACTTTTATCCGGCACAAAAGTCGTCGCCATTTGTGACTCTGAAATATTCTACTCAAAACAGGATGAAGACAAGTTCCTTGAAAAATCAAAGGAAGCGTTTGACACAAAAGATATGAAAAAGGCTGCGGAAAATCTTATCAGCCTTCTAGGACTTTTAAAACTTACGTTTGATGATGTTAGTCGGGCAAATAGGAGCAAAACCTTGAATCTTGATGCGGACAGCTTAAGTGACGACAGGTGGCTGGATAAAGTCATTGGTTATTGCGTGGAAAACAGCCTGCCCATACCTTCCGGTGAGGATAAAGCCGGACTTTTGCAAAAGACCATCGAAAAAGGATTTCCAAAAGGTAACCATCTGATCATTACCACCGATTTGATTGATAAACGCCGCAAACTTTTTAAAACCATTCGTAATAATGGTATGATCATTGACTGTTCTGTTCCAAAAGGGGACCGCAGGGCTGACAAGACGGCTCAGGAAGCTGTTCTAAGTGAAAGGATGGACGCAATCCTTGGCCAATTCGGAAAGTCAATGGATGAGGGTGCATACCGGGCCATGTATGAAATGACCGGCTTTGATCTCCGCACATTCTCAAATAATCTTCAGAAGCTTGTCAGTTATGTTGGAGACAGAAAAAATATAACTACTGATGATGTTGAGTCTGTTTTAGAGCGCACAAAAAAGGACCCCATATATGAGTTGACAAATGCCATATCAGAACGAAACATTGAAAAGTCGCTCTTTTTTTTGGACTCCCTTTTTGAAGACGATGTTCATCCGCTTCAGATTCTGGCTGCAATAATAAATCAGGTCAGAAGACTTTTACTCGTCAAAGGCTTTTTGGAAAGCGCCCATGGCAGTTCCTGGCATGCAGGCATGAAGTTCGGCCAATTTAAAAACAGTGTTATGCCATCAATCCAGGCATTTGACAGGGATCTTTTGAAACAACTGGAAACTTGGGATAACATGATTTCAAAAGACGCGGACAAAGATAATCAAGGGGCGATGAAGAAGGGAGAAAAGAAGAGAAGCAAAACTGTTACAGATCTTGTGATTGCAAAAAATCCGAATAATCCTTATCCTGTTTACCAGATGCTCCTAAAATCTGAAATGTTCACGACAGATGAGCTTATTGCTACACTCGAGTCCTTGAGCCAATCTGATTTACGGCTTAAATCCACAGGGCAGAAACCCAGGTTAATATTGGAAAAGGCGATTCTTAGCATCTGTTGATTTGATCAATGTTTTGCAGCTAAATAATTATACGAATCCTATTTCACCGGGGCGGATCCTCGACAATTGCAGAATTTAGGTGACAAATAATCTTCTTGGAGTATATTCATGGGGATTTTAAGACGTCAGGAAAAACGTCTGGCGATTCGTTTATTATCATGGCAGTACAAGAGAGTGAACCTTTCCCTGCCTGCCATTGAAGAATTGGAGCTACAGGCGGAAAGACTTGTAGATGACGCGCATCGAATCGCCCGTGAAAGTGGACGCAATGTAATGTCCATCATTAAAGAAATGATTGCCGATGTAAAAAAATGATTATAACCGGATTTTTCACAAGTCGAGTTTGTCGTAACCACTCCGATAGACTTCTTTAGACCTTTTCATGAAATATTCGGGATAAGGAGGATTTATGACACGGGTTGGTATTGTTGGGGCAACGGGTTATACGGGCGCCGAACTTGTGCGAATACTATGCGATCATCCTGATATAGAGCTAACTATCCTGACTTCCCGCCAGTATGCCAGCGTAAGGTTTGACAGGGTTTATCCATCAATGACTGGTGTTGTCGACCTTGTTTGCGAAGAGTTGTCTGTGGATAGTGTTTGTGACAGGTCCGATGTTGTATTCACGGCGCTTCCCCACAAGCTTCCCATGGCGATCATACCTGATCTTATCAAGCGTGGAAAGAAAGTTGTCGACCTTTCCGCTGATTTCAGATTCAAG
>JAZFVY010000470.1:0-4067 GCA_036447975.1 Desulfobacterales bacterium | reverse complement strand
TTGAAGCTCGGGCCTTAATTGACCCGCCTGAAGACGACCTCCTTTACAGCATGCGAGATGACGATTTTGTGCGGCTTGAGATGGCTTATTATTTCTGAAACCAAACATTGTCCTATGTGAAAAACTTAAACTGAGTATTTTTGTCACGAGAACTGAAATAAAACCGATTAAGTCAACATCTTGTATTCAGCTTTTTAATATTAAATGCTATATTTGCTACTGCAAATCACATATCAGGACTATTCACATTCAATTTAGAACCTAAACCCTCCGCCTCTTGCGGAGTCTTTGAGAGGTTCTATTGATCCGGCGTGTACCCACAAGGTCGGCAAAACTCAATCGGCGTGTTCAATACCGAGTATCCAATATCGAATGTCGAATATAGAAGGAGGACAGCTTTTTTACCTTTTATATCATACTGAATACATCCTTTTCTAATTTCCAATATAATTGGATATCGTCCAGTTTAATTGGATATCTGTCCATGATGATTAGACTATTCCTTGGCTTCTTCCCCCTTAATCGAACCCCTTAAAGCAACCTATCTTATTGAATATACACTAAAAACCATTTTTTCAATGTTTGGCACAATTCTTGAGTATAGATTATGTTCAATTCTCTAAACACATGGGTGGGAGATTAGGACGGATGTAATTGTTTTAGGATGTTTACAGAATGAATCGGATTGAAATGGTGAAAATATGAAACCTTGTGACGAAAACATTAAGAAAACTTTAGAACTGGTAAAAGACATGCTCAACATAGCTGAAAAAGGCGATGCAGATCGGGAAGACGATGGCCGTGGTATTCTTTATGGGGTTGTGCTCGATTCGGCATACAAAATAAAACAAATTGCAGAAGCTTCTGGACCAAGTTTAACAAAAAATGATACATGCTTTTATTAATGATATTTTAATGGTGGATGATACGCTGGAGAATCTTTCAGTATTACGACAGATTAGGATGAGAGGAGTTGATTGGATGAAAAAAAATCTTGTGAATAATATGATTGCAGGGTTCTTCGTGATCCTGATGTCTCTTGCTGTAATAGCAGCTCCATACAGGGTTCTCGCGGAGAACGAGGGGAGTCAGAGTTCAGGGACCTCCGCCGGCGCTGACACCCTGATCTTTCTCTCCGGCGACATGCCGCCCTTTGGAGCTCTGAAAGATGGAAAGCCAGTTGGATTCGCCGTGGAAATACTGCATGAAATAATGCGGCGGCTCGGACGTGACGATACAATCGAATTTAACAAATGGGACATCGCTTATAAGCGTGTCTTGACGGAACCCAATACGGCTCTCTGGCCACCGTCCCGTACACCTGAACGTGAAAAGTTGTTCAAGTGGGTGGGGCCGCTGATCCCGGAGAAGATCGTCCTGTTTGCCCGTAAGGATTCCGGCCTGTTTATAAATTCTCTCGAGGACGCAAAAAGGGTCGGCGGCATCGCGACGGTAACGGGTTATGCTTCAGAAAAGCTGCTCAAGCAAAAAGGGTTCAGTAACCTGGTGAGCCAGCGTAGCCCAATACAGGGCCCCGATGCATTGAAATTCGGCAGGGTCGATTTATGGATCAACAGCAATATCACCATGAAGCAGACCGCCCTTGCCGCCAACGTGGATCCGGATTTGTTCGAGCCTCTTTTTGTCGTCAAGGAAATTCCTTCGTATCTGGCATTCTCGAAATCCGTTCCCGACGAGGTCGTAAACCGATGGCAGACACAGTTGGACGATATGAAACGGGATGGCTCCTGGGAAAAAATCGTTTCGAACTGGGTTCCCGCTGAACTGCGCAGAATGGGGGGGGGCACCCTAGACCTCAGTGAAAAAGAGCGCTTATGGATTGAGGCCCATGCCACGGTCAAGGTTGTTCATTACTTCAATCAACCCCCTTTTAACCTCGACGTAGCGGACTCACACACCGGTTATCTCTATGATCTGCTCTTCGAGGTGTTGAAGTTGGCGGGCCTCCAGGCGGAGTTCGTCGAAGGTTTTTCCTCCTATGATTCCATGATCCAAGCCCTTCAAAACGGCGCGGTTGATATCCTAACGAACGTGAACAGCACCCGTCAGCTCCCCGGCAACATCGTCAGGACCGTCCCTGTCGTCAAAACCCCGAATGCGGTTGTAGCCATGATCAGCGCCCCTAAAATTACACGAACCGCGGATCTGTTCGGCAAAAAGGTGGCCGTCGTCAAAGGATATGCCCAGGATCAACATCTGGACAGATTCCCTCAGATCGAAAAGGTGCATGTCAAAAACAACGAGGAAGGATTTGAGGCCGTGCGAATGGGCAGGGCGGAGTATTTTTTGAATAACCTGGCCAATGCGGGTTACGTTTTGAAGAAAACCTTCGCCACCGACCTCCGTATCGCCGGAACGCTCTCATATGTCGATTTCCCTCCGTTGACCCTGTCTTTCGGAATCCACGGAAAAGACTCTCCATTACCCGGGATCATAAACAAGGCCCTCGCTGCCGTGCCGATCAATACACTTTCCGAATTGCGGGATAAATGGCTGGCTGAAGAGTTCACGGCAATGGACCCGGACAGAATCAGCCTGACCCCTGAGGAACAGGCCTTCATTGAGGCCCACCCGGTCATCCGCGTGCATAACGAGCAGAACTGGGCGCCCTTCAACTTCTATGAACACGGGGCGGCCACCGGATTTTCCATCGATTACATGAACCGGCTGGCGGAGAAGATCGGTTTACGCGTCGAGTACATAAGCGGTCCGGCCTGGAATGAGTTTATTACAATGATAAAGGAGCGCCGGCTGGACGTGATGCTGAATATCGTCAAGACCGACGAACGGGAAAAGTTCATTCAGTTCACCACGGAGCCGTACATCGAAACACCCCGGGCAATAGTAGTGAGAAAGGATGACTCAACTGTCCGGAACTTCAGAGACCTTTACGGAAGAACGGTGGCGGTCGAAAAGGGTTTCTTCTATGAAAAATATCTCAAGCAAAACCACCCTGAGATAAAAATCATGACGGTGAAGGACACGGCCGAAACGCTCAGGGCAGTGGTAAACGGCGATGCGGATGCGACGCTGGGAGTCATCGCGGTTGAGCAGTTCCTCATCAGCAGCCATTTCTTCTCCAACCTGAAGCTGGTCGTAGACCCCGGGGAAAAGGCCCTCAGATCCTTCCCCCAGTTCATAGGTGTGCGGAGTGACTGGCCATTGCTGGGAACCATGCTTGATAAGGCAATGGGGGCCGTTACCGATTATGAGCGCGTTATTCTGAGCCGGAAGTGGGTCGTTCAGGAGGATGGCGATACCGAGAAGATTCACGTTTCCCCGGAGGAAGACGCATTCCTCAGGGACCATCCGGTTCTTCGGGTTGCCTTTGACGTGGACTGGCCTCCTGTGGAGTTCTCCGACAAGGATCTCGGCATGAAAGGCATAGCTGCCGAGTACCTGAACAGAATGAGTGAACTGCTCGGTGTTGAATTCGAACCCAGCCGGCCACGGCCGTGGAAGGAGATGTTGAGGGCCGTTGAAAACGGCGAACTAGATTTCTTCTCTGCCGTATCCCCCACCCTCCAGAGGCGGGAGTGGATGGAATTCACCGACTCGTACCTCTCTTTCCCCATCGTCATACTCACGGGCAAGGAAGTGCCGTACATCGGCAGCATGTCGGACCTGAGAAACAAACCTGTTGCGGTGGTTGACGGTTATGCGTCCCATGATCTCTTGCTGGAAAATCATCCGGACTTGACTTTGCTGCCTGTGCGGGATGTGAAGGAAGGCCTCATGACTGTTTCCACCGGCAAGGCCTTCGCTTTCGTCGGCAGTCTGGCCGCGGCAAGCCACGTCATGAGCAGGGAGGGACTGACCGACCTGAAGGTCTCCGGCGAGACGCCGTACTCCTTTGACATCACCATGGGGACCCGCAAAGATAACACCGTCTTATTGAAAATACTCGGCAAGGCCCTATCTTCCATTTCACCCCAGGAGAGGAATACCATAAACAGCAGATGGACCAGCGTCACCTACGAGCACGCAATAGATTATTCTCTCATCTGGCGCATCAGTTTCGGGGCCCTGATCATATTTGCACTCGT
>JAZFVY010000469.1:0-3541 GCA_036447975.1 Desulfobacterales bacterium | reverse complement strand
GGAAATCTTGTGGGCCAACCATCTTCCGGTTTTGGTGCTGATAACAATAAGGTGACGCTGTTTTATAAAGACGGTACAAAGGAGTCTCTCCCTGAGATGGAAAAAGATGATGTTGCCAATATTCTCCTGGATCGGATATTAAGTGTGAGAAATCCAGATTAAGCAGACCAAACCCGCAAAGCTGATAGCGGAATCATAGAATGAATGACTTGCATTCTCCATATAGAAACAAGGCAGTTAAAGAAGATTTTGCAGCCGCAGTCGAAGAAATAAACAACACCCTTCGGTTTATTGCTGAAACGGGATGCCCGGGTTTTGACTGCTCAAAGCAAAGTCTCAAAACAATTGAAGGTTGGGGGCGCAAAGAGGTTTTTTTATCCGAAACACTGGAGGCTGTCCGGATTGACCTAGGTGATTGCCGTCGCTGCCGGCTTTCTGAAAGACGCAAAAATATTGTATTTGGATCCGGCAATTCTCATGCAAGGCTTGTTTTTGTAGGTGAAGGGCCGGGCTATGAGGAAGATCAAAGAGGGGAACCCTTTGTAGGGGCTGCGGGCCAGCTTCTTACCAAGATTATCGAAGCCATAAATTATACACGCAACAAGGTTTATATTTGTAATATAATTAAGTGCCGACCCCCGGGAAACAGAAATCCCATGCCAGACGAGATAAATTCCTGTTATCCTTTTTTAGGGCGCCAGATTACAGCAATAAAGCCGGATTTTATATGTGCACTTGGGACTTTTGCCGCCCAGACACTCCTTGAAACCAAAGAATCGATTTCAAAGCTCAGGGGATGTTTTCATGATTACATGGGAATAAAGGTTTTACCTACATATCATCCAGCATACCTGCTTCGCAATCCCGATAAAAAGCGTGATGTCTGGGAGGATATGAAGAAGTTGATAAAGGAACTTGGTTAACAGCAATTTATTAGGTTTATTGATTATGAAATCTATTCGTTTTATTATAGCCTTGTCATTGTTTTTATTCTTTTTTCCTGGAAAAGGTTTGGCAGGTGAGAATGAGATCTATGTCATTAAAGTATCGAGTTCAATCAATCCGGCTGTGGCTGAATTTTTGGGAAAAGGGATTAACAAGGCTTCAGCGGACGAAGTTTCATGTATCATCGTCGAGCTGGACACGCCCGGAGGGCTTGCAGAATCGATGCGTGAAATTGTAAAGGCAATTTTTGCAAGCAAGGTGCCGGTTGTGGTTTACGTTGCACCAAGCGGTGCCAGGGCCGCTTCAGCAGGTGTTATGATTACAATGGCGGCGGACATAGCTGCCATGGCTCCGGGAACAAATATAGGTGCTGCGCATCCGGTGGGAGCCGGCGGTAAGGAAATCGACGGGGCCATGTCCGAAAAGGTTGTCAATGATATGGTGGCCAGTGCAAAGAGTATCGCAGCAAAAAGGGGAAGAAACGCCGAGTGGGTTGAAAAGGCTATCCGCAAAAGCGTTTCCGTGACTGAAACAGAGGCGCTGAAGGGGAATGTAATCGATATTGTGGCAAAAGATCTGGATGATCTGATACGTCAAATAAATGGTCGTAAGATCGAGGGCAAGGGGGTTTTAAGACTTGATAATGCAAAAAAGATAGTTCTGAAAGAAGGTTTAAGGACTAAGATATTAAAGACCATCAGCGATCCCAATATTGCGTATATTCTGTTGATGATAGGTCTTGCCGGACTTTATTTCGAATTGTCACACCCTGGTGCAGTTCTTCCGGGGGTTGTCGGCGGGATTTGCATTATTTTGGCTTTTTTTGCAATGCAGACCATACCGATTAACTATGCCGGGTTTCTCCTTATCTTTCTTGCACTTGTTTTTTTTATTATGGAGATGAAGATTACAAGTTATGGACTTCTAAGCATCGCCGGCATAATCTCGCTTCTGCTGGGTTCCTTGATGTTGTTTGACAGCAGCGACACTGATATGAGGTTGTCATGGGGAGTACTTTTGCCGACAATTATTATGGTTTCAGGCTTCTTTGTGGCTATTTCAGGTCTGGTTTTTAAATCCCACTTGTCAAAACCTATAACAGGAGCAAGGGGCCTTGTTGGGGAAATCGGAGTGGTAAAAGAAGCTCTTATGCCTGAAGGCAAGGTGTTTGTTCACGGCGAGCTTTGGAAAGCGACTTCAAAAGATCCAATTGAAACTGGCGCCAAGGTTCGGGTGCTAAATGTTGTTAACCTTGTTTTGGAGGTTGAGGTGGTGGAATAGTTATCAACGATTAATTAAAAAGGAGTAATTTCTCATCAACACGCTCAAACAGCCAGATCTTTTACATTTTTTCACCAGTGGCTCCAGAATTTATTGAGAAGTTACGAAAGGAGTGAAAAATGTTTACGTTTACTACTTTTATTGCTGCCCTTGTATTTTTTATCTTGTTTCTTTCAGCAGCCATTCGAATTTTAAAAGAGTATGAACGAGGGGTTATATTCAGGCTTGGACGTGTTATTAAGGCCAAAGGACCAGGACTAATCATACTGATACCGCTTATCGATAAGATGATGAAGGTAAGCATGCGCCTGGTGGCTATGGATGTAGATCCCCAGGACGTTATTACAAAGGATAATGTTTCTGTAAAGGTAAATGCCGTCATCTATTTCAGAGTCATTGAACCTATAAAAGCTATAGTCGAAGTGGAAAACTACCTTTATGCCATGTCCCAGCTGGCCCAGACCACGTTAAGGAGTGTATGCGGTCAGGCAGAACTCGATGAGCTGTTGTCTGCGAGGGAAAAAATAAATTCTCAACTTCAGGAAATTCTCGATACACATACGGATCCTTGGGGCATAAAGGTCACGACAGTGGAGCTCAAGCATATTGATTTGCCACAGGAGATGCAGCGGTCAATGGCCAAGCAGGCCGAGGCAGAGAGAGAACGGCGTGCAAAGGTGATCAATGCAGAAGGTGAATTCCAGGCTGCGACAAAGCTGGCTGAGGCGTCAGAGATCATTCGTGACCACCCCGTTGCATTGCAGCTTAGATATCTCCAGACAATGCGCGAGATGTCCGCTGAACAAAACACAACCACAATCTTTCCGTTTCCCATGGATCTTTTCAAGCCATTCATTGAGCTTATGAAAAATGATAAAAAGGGGAAGGATGAATAGTCTTTAAACTGTATAAAATGTGTTTGTCCACGAACAGGGGGCCGGTCAGGGAAACCGCCTTTTCAGCTCCGGTCGCCTGTCCCGTGGGGTTAAAATTATGTAAAACACTTCATAGATTTTATGTAGCTTACTCCACAATTACATAATTTATTCAATTAATTAGCATTCTGACTTTGCTCTATAATTAATGTAAATGCTTAATATCCATGACAATATGCAATAAGTATTTGAGTTAGCATGATCCTTGCATATAAAATAATATATCGCAGACGAAGAAATGTTTCTTCGTCTTTTCCTCTGTTTTAGCCCCGTCAGTTTATTCTGGCGGGGCTATTTTTGATTGTGCCCAGGAACCCGGCCAGGTGAGCCGGTGTTCGCTTCGTCAAGCTATCCTGGGCGTTAATGTTGTACTACGCTTC
>JAZFVY010000468.1:0-13368 GCA_036447975.1 Desulfobacterales bacterium | reverse complement strand
GAAGCGGTATTTCGTAGGCCAGGCAGATTTCACGAAGTGCCCGGCATGATCGCACAAGCTGGGCTGCCTTGAATTTGCCGTCCGGATTATTTTGCGGGTGAAATTGAATATTGGGCCAGCAGAAATTGTCCACACCACCGATATGGTCTAATTTAGCGCCCACGGCAACGAGCCTCCGCACTGCTTCATCAATGGTAGAGCTTGTCATGTGATAGGCATCGATGGCTGAATAGGAAGGCAGAAGCGCCTGGGCGAATGCGAGACCCTTTTGGGAGTCCAATACAGGTCTTATCACTACAGCATCGCTGTTAACATCACGATCAGCGCCAACAAGCGGCTTGATTACGCTGGCACCCTGCACTTCATGGTCATACTGCCTGGCGATCCATTCCTTGGAGCAGATATTGGGGCGTGAAAGCAGATCCTTGAGTAAGCCTTTGTAATCCCTCGGATCCTTTAATGCAGGTTCAAACATACCTCGATTTTCCGGGGTCTGCCAGTGCGCATCAAACTCCCACTGGGGAAAACCCGACGTCAGCAGATCGATGTCTATATAGGCACAAGTCAGGCCGTTATAAGTGATATGCAGCTTGCCAGAATCCGTATATTGACCGATAACCGTGCTTTCGACAGCATGCATTCTGGAAAGTTCCAGAAAGCGGTCAAGGTGCGCCGGGTTAACCGCCACGGTCATGCGTTCCTGGGATTCGGAAATCCAGATTTCCCATTGATCCAGCCCCTCATATTTTAAAGGAACCTTTTCAAGCTGAATTTCGCACCCGTTGCTAAACCGAGCCGATTCGCCTACAGATGAGGAAAGTCCTCCTCCGCCATTGTCCGTAATAAATCTGATCAGTCCTTGATCGCGGGCCTCAATTAGAAAATCATGCATCTTTTTCTGGGTATAGGGGTCACCGATCTGAACATGACCGGCAGGCGTGTGTTCGGAGAAAGTCTCTGATGAAGCGGTCACGCCGTGAATTCCGTCTTTGCCGACCCGCCCTCCGCACATTATAACAAGTTCTCCGGGCGATGTTTTCTTATGCTCTGCGGGTTCTCCATTGACCAGAGAAGGCATGATGCCCAGGGCAGTTACAAAGACCAGGCATTTGCCCATATATCCGTGGTGGAAAAGGACCTGTCCGAAGGTTGTGGGTATTCCACTCTTGTTGCCGCCGTCTCTTACCCCTTCGATAACACCGTCTAAAAGGCGCCTGGGATGAAGACGCGGCTTTAGCTCACCGTTATAATCCCTGGGGCCTACACAGAAGCCATAACTGCCCATGACCAGCTTTGACCCTTTGCCGGTACCCAAAGGATCACGGTAAACACCCACAATTCCGGTTATGGCCCCGCCGTAAGCTTCCATATTCGACGGAGAATTGTGGGTCTCTCCGGTAATGACGTAATAATGGTCATTGTCAAAAAGTCCGGCGCCGGCATTATCCCACAAAACCGACACGACCCACGGCTTTTGCTCCTTTAATGTTAGTGTCGGCACCTCGATACAGGTTTTAAAAAGATTATCCACAACATCCGTCTCATTGGTCGCAAGATTCCGGTAACGGAACAAACCCCTGAAAGTATTATGGTTGCAATGATCGCTTCTGGCCTGGGAAATATATTCAAGCTCGATATCAGTTGGGTCAGAAAGGCCCAATGATGCACGTGCGGCCTGCACCTTAGCATCCAAAAAATAGGACCTTATGGTAGGGATGTCAGCAAGATTCAATGCCAGGCCCCGCTCGTCGCTGATCCTTTTAAGGGTTGAGTCGCTGTCCACAGGAATTGTTGCAACCGTTGGCGTGTGGTCGAGAATGACTCTGGGAATGATTAAACCGATCCCCTCGGAAGGATTCCATTCGTCGATTGAAAAAATCTTCCACTGCTGGATTATGTCATTGGCCAAAAGTTCACCCGCGATATTATCTGCGTCTCGGGCGGTCAGCGCAGGACTTTTCAGGCAATAGCGCTTTGAGGTATAGACAGCTTCGTCCGGGCCGAATTTTATCCCCAGAATATCTTCAACCGCCTCGACAGCGGTGCTTCCCGGGTTGTCTCTGACACCCGGCCTGTAGCCGACCCAGATGGTCCAGTCAAATTCGATGGCAAGGGGGTCATAAGAAGATATCTGGGTTACGGGGTTGGTGAAAATCTCTGATTGAATGGTTTCCAGCTGATCCGAAGAAAGATCCGCGTCAATGGTGACAACATGAACGGTGCGAACGCCGGTAAGTTCGATCCCAAAATAATTCTTTGCCTTTTGGAGAATCCCATGGCCCTCGGCGTCAAAAAGGTCGGGCTTGAGTGCTATTTCTAGTCGGTACGTCATTTTGGAATTATCCGAACAATGTCATTGTAAAACACATAGATCATAAGCAGGATTAACACAAAAATACCTGCCTGCTGGGCAATCTCACGTACCTTTATATTTACAGGGCGTCCTATTACGGCCTCAATGCTAAAGAAAAGCAGATGGCCGCCGTCCAGAACCGGTATGGGAAGAAAATTGAGAATGGCAAGATTTATGCTGATCAGCGCGATGAAAAAGGCCAGATTGGTCACACCTTCCCTAGCCTGCTGTCCTGCCATCTGGGCTATCATGATGGGACCGCCAATCGTTTTTGCTGAAATAGCCCCTTGCAAAATCTTAATTACACTTTTAATAGTCAGGACTGTAATTTTGTAGGTCTGCATGAAGCTTTCCGAAAGGGACTGAAAAACGCTCAGATCCTTAGTGAATGCATCACCGGAAGCGGTAATTCCAATTACATAGCGCTCTATGTCCTCGTTAAATATATTTTTAAATGTTATCGGTTCCGGCGTAATGTTCACAACAATTGTGGAATCTTCACGGCGCACAGATACTGCAAGGGTTTTCCCTCGACTTGCCGTGATAATCCCTGCCATTTCCTCCCAGCCTGAGATATCCGCTCCATCGATGGATACAATCAGATCATCTTTTTTCAGTCCTCCTTTGTGGGCAGGCGAACCTTCCTTAACTTCTCCGACGGAAGGTTTTAATACAAACAAGCCGGATATTTGAAAAATTGCAAAGAATATTATCACAGCCAGAAATATATTAAAAAAAGGACCGGCTGCAACTATTAATATCCTCTTCAATACATGCTTATGGGTAAAGGAGATGGGTATGTCGGCAGGATCTATTTCGGCATCAGGTTCCTCGCCCATCATTTTGACGTACCCTCCAAGTGGTATGGCGGAGATTCGATAATCAGTAATGCCGATCTTTTTGCCCACCAGCCGGGGACCAAAACCTAGTGAGAATTTTTCCACACCGACGCCGAACAACTTGGCAACAAGGAAATGCCCCAGTTCATGAAAAAAAATCAGTACGCCTAAAACGACGACAAATGCAAATATATTGATGCTCATAGCGTCTCTATAATCCTCTTTAGCTCACTTTTACTCCGAAAATACAATAATTTAATCAACATCGTCAAAATATTGTTTATAAGGCTTTGCTAAGCGCTTAGATAAAACTGACCAGATCCTGGGCCTGCCTTCTGGCCCAGCGATCTGCTTCGAGAATATCAGAAAGAGTTGGATCTGTTACAACAGAGTGCTGATCCATTGTTTTTCTGATAATCTCCGGTATTTTGGTGAATGATATGCGCTCCTTTAAAAAGGCCTGCACAGCCACTTCGTTTGCGGCATTTAACACTGCCGGAAGTGTCTCTCCGGTTTCGCATGCCTTATACGACAGGGCAAGACTGGGAAACTTTTCTAAATCAGGCTTCTCGAAAGTAAGCGCCCCGATACTGGCAAAGTTCGGTATCGGCTGCCCTAACGTAAGACGTTCAGGATAGGAAAGGGCATATGCAATGGCCCCCTTCATATCGGGAATCCCGAGCTGGGCCATGACCGAACCATCCTTAAAAGAGACCATGGAGTGAATCACGCTTTGCGGGTGAATCAAAACCTCAATCATACCCTGTAAAACTCCGAAGAGACATTTAGCCTCAATGACCTCAAGTCCCTTGTTCATGAGCGTTGCTGAATCGATGCTAACCTTTTTGCCCATCTGCCATGTGGGATGATTCAGCGCATCTTGTGGTTTAATTGTCATAAATTCATTTTCCGGCAGGTTTAAGAATGGGCCACCGGAGGCTGTGAGAAGGATCTTATCAAGATCCTGCCTGCGGCTGCCTGCAATGCATTGAAAAATTGCACTATGCTCACTGTCGATGGGAAGTATCTTTACACCATTTATTTCCGCCCTTTTTACAACAATCTCGCCAGCCATCACAAGAGTTTCTTTATTCGCCAGGGCTATGTTTTTTCCCGCATCTATAGCAGCCAGTGTCGGCATCAGCCCAGCCGCACCCACTACTGCAATTACAACCATGTCGGTGGAATAATGTGTAGCTGCAGTTCTGTAGCCATCTTCGCCGTGTATTATTTCGACACCGGTTCCAGAGGGGAGCATGCTTTTAAGCTCGCTGGCACGGGTTTCATCAAAAACCACGGCGATTTCAGGGTTAAACCGTTCAATCTGCCTGGCTAATAAAATAGTATTGTTTTTGGCCGTTAGTGCCTTTACAGCAAATCGATCAGGGAACATTTCAACAATTTCGAGGGCATTGCAGCCGATGGAACCCGTGGACCCGAGTATAGAAAGGTATTTCATTCTATAATATATATTCCTTGAACAGATAAGCCACGGGTGCGGCAAACAGCAGCGCGTCAATCCGATCCAGGATACCGCCGTGACCGGGAAGTAATGTCCCGGAATCCTTTATATTGCCGACTCTCTTCAACTCAGATTCAAATAGATCTCCCACCTGTCCGGCAACACCAATGGAAAGGAAAAACAGGATACTTAATCCCCATGGCAATAGTGGCATAAAAAAGTGCTTAAACAGAGCACCAGAGGCAATATTTGCGACAAGTCCGCCGACAGAGCCCTCAATGGTTTTGTTGGGACTTACGGCAGGACAAAGTTTGTGACGCCCCAAAAATGATCCAATATAAAATGACCCAATATCACCGGAAAATACAATGAGTAACAGGAAATAAAGCCAGCTGACACCATGAATTCCGTTTCTGATCAGAACAAGATAGGATATTAATAATGGTATGTACACAATGCCCAGAACCTGTTTGGTGACAATTTCTGATACCAATGAATCAAATTTGAACTTCGGTAAAGAGATCAGAACGGCAACAATAAGGTTTAAGATAATAAGGGCTAAAATGATTTTGAATGAATTTATATATGCAGCCCAGATAATGACCGTGCCTATGATAAAAGCTGAGAGCTGAAAGCCAAAGAGAGAAAAGCTTTGAAATCTGTACAGAACAATACCAAAATATTCCCAAAGGGCTAAGATGCATACAATACTAACAATGATAGCGAATAGAATCCCTCCCCCCTTGCTAATCAGCAAAACAAGAAGAGGAATGGCCACAAGACCTGTAATCCAACGTTTTAAATGCATGGTTTAATTGATTGGCTTAAATTACTGCCTCATCACTCCACTTTACCGAATCTGCGTTTTCGGTGCTGATATTCTATTAGAATTCGCACAAATTCATCCTTGGCAAAATCAGGCCATAAAGTATCTGTAACATAAATTTCCGTGTAGGCTATCTGCCATAGGAGAAAATTACTTATGCGCATTTCCCCGCTGGTTCTAATCAGAAGATCAGGGTCAGGTATTTCACTTGTATACAAGTGTTCGGATATTAGCTCAGGTGTTATTGAATCAGGCTCAATATTACTATTCTTGACTTTTATTGCAATCTCTTTAACCATTTTGACAATTTCATCCCGCCCGCCGTAACTCAATGCCAGGTTAAGGAGCATGCCGTCATTTTTACTTGTTACAGTCATGACCTTGTGCAATGTTTGTTGAACATCTTGCGGCAGACGCTCTGTCTGTCCGATTGCGTTCAGGCGGATGTTGTTATCCAACATCTCCTTTTGTTCTGATTCGAGGAAATTTTTAAGCAGGGCCATCAGGGCAACAATCTCTGATTGAGGCCGCTGCCAGTTCTCGGTGGAAAAAGCATACAGGGTCAGATTGGGAATTCTGATTTCACGGCAGGCCCGTACGATGGTTCGTACTGCTTCAGCACCTTTTTCATGTCCTTTAATCCGATTTAAAAGGCGCTTTTTGGCCCACCGGCCATTACCATCCATAATAACGGCAACATGTGAGGGTAGCTTTGCGGGATCAAGATCTGTGTGAATAGAAGAAGATGTGCTAGAATTCAAGGATCTCTTTCTCTTTTTCTTTACTGATATCGTCGATAAGCTTGATATACTTATCTGTTATTTTCTGGACCTGGTCCTGAGCCCTGAAGGCATCATCTTCTGAAATATCACTATCCTTTTTCAAGCCTTTCAACAGATCGTTGGAATCACGCCTGATGTTGCGAACGGCGACCTTATGTTCTTCACTCTTTTTAAGCAAGAGCTTGACAAGCTGTTTTCTTCTCTCCTCAGTGAGCGGCGGGATGGAGATCCGAATCAGCTTACCATCATTTGAAGGCGTTAATCCCAGGTCGGATTTCAATATCGCTTTTTCAATATCTTTGATAACGGAAACATCCCAGGGTTGTATTGTAATCAGCCGGCTTTCAGGGACAGAGAGAGATGCCATCTGATTTAGGAGTGTGAGCGTCCCGTAGTAATCAGCCCGGATATCATCAAGAATCGACAGGGAAGCGCGTCCAGTCCTGATCTTTTTAAATTCACTTTTAAGGGCATCTATCGATTTCCCCATACCATTCCTGGTTTCCTGATATATCGATTCAATCATATTTTTCCCCTATAAAAGTGAAGCTCTCCGCCCTTAAGGGCGGGCTTCCAGGTAAGGAATTTTGTATTAATGGCGGTTTAAACTTATAAACTAATTGTTTATTTGGGTTCCGATGATTTCACCGCACACAACTTTTTTTATATTACCTTTGTTTGCTAAATTAAAAACAACAAGGGGTAGCTGATTGTCCATCGCCAGAGAAATCGCAGTCATATCCATAATATGGAGCTGCTTTTCAATGATTTCCATATAGCTGATTTTTTTTATAAATTTAGCATCATCTTTAATAGCGGGATCAGCATCATAGAGGCCGTCAACCTTTGTAGCCTTTAAAAGAATCTCGGCACGTATTTCCTGGGCTCTGAGCACCGCAGCGGTATCGGTTGTAAAGTAAGGGTTGCCGGTACCTGCCGCAAATATTACCACCCGTCCTTTTTCGAGATGGCGGACAGCCCTTCGGGTTATAAAGGGTTCGGCCACTTCATGCATCGAAATGGCGGTCTGGACACGGGTCAGCACTCCCTTTTCTTCCAGGGCAGCCTGCAAAGCCAGACTGTTTATTACAGTGGCCAACATACCCATTTTGTCGGCAGAAACCCGGTCCATACTATATGTTGAAGCGGAAATCCCCCTGAAAATATTGCCTCCGCCGACAACGATGGCAACCTGAACTCCCAGGTCAAATGCCGATTGTACCTCTTCAGCCACATACTTAATTACATCAGGGCTTATTCCAAAACTCTGATCGCCCATCAGAGCTTCACCGCTCAGTTTTAACAGAATCCTTTTATATCGAGGCAAAGTCAAAGTTTAGGATTCCCCCATCTTGAATCTTACAAAACGATTGACTGTAATGTTCTCACCTATCGTTGCAATCTTTTCATTTATGAGATCTGCAACGGTTATATCGGGATCACGAACATAGGCCTGGTTCAGCAGACAGTTATCTTTAAAATATTTCTTCAACTTACCTTCTACGATTTTGTCTACAATATTTTCGGGTTTGCCCATTTCCAGGACCTGCTCGCGATAGATTTCTTTTTCTTTATTGATTGTCTCTTCCGGAACATCTTCAGGTCGGATTCCCACAGGATTGGTCGCGGCAATATGCATGGCGATATTTTTTGCAAATTCCTTAAAATCGTCATTTTTGGCAACAAAATCGGTTTCACAGTTAACTTCAACCAGCACGCCAAGCTTACTGTCCATATGAACATAAGACTCGATTACTCCTTCTGTCATGGCCCTTCCAGCCCGTTTTGCGGCTGTTGCCAGACCTTTTTTTCTTAAGAAATCAACTGCCTTACTTTCGTCGCCGTTACACTCGGAAAGTGCTTCTTTACAATCCATAATTCCGGCCCCGGTCTTTTCGCGGAGTTGTTTAACCATCGCAGCGTTAATTGTTGCCATCTTCTTCTCCTGTAATTTCCGCTTCGCTCGTTTTTTCCAGGTCTTGGCTTTCAGAATTTTCCAAAGTTTCAGAATCATGTTCGGCTTCTTTTGTTGTTTTCCTTATTATTTCCACAACAGGGCCGTCTGAACCATCAGAAATGACCTTCCTTTCACCAGGTTTTAATTCTGCACCGGCGTCTGCGACCTCGGATACTTCTTCTATCTCCTTGTCAGCTTCAGCCTGCTGTTTTTCAGCCATACGCTGTTTGCCTTCAATGCAGGCATCAGCAATTCTGGATGTAATCAGCCGTATTGAGCGGATGGCGTCATCATTACCGGGTATTATGTAATCGATCTCTTCAGGATTACAATTTGAATCAACAATGGCAATAATCGGAATTCCCAGCCGTCTCCCTTCACGAACTGCAATAGCCTCGTTTCTGGGATCCACAACAAAAATAGCACTAGGAAGCCCGTTCATGGTGCGAATTCCGCCAAGATTGTTGTCAAGTTTTAGACGCTCCTTATTAAGTTTCAGTCTCTCTTTTTTGGGAAACAGGTTGATTGATTCGTCATTATGGATGTTATTGAGATAATTAAGACGATCTATACTTTTTTTGATGGTCTGAAAATTTGTCAGCATTCCGCCTAACCACCGATTATGGACATAAAACATTTCACAACGATTCGCTTCTTCATAGATTGAATCCCGGGCTTGCTTTTTGGTGCCTACAAAAAGGAGCGATTTGTCATTTAAAACTGTATCGACTACAAAATCATATACTGTCTTGAACATACGAACGGTTTTCTGAAGGTCAATAATATAAATTCCGTTCCTGGCCCCGAAAATATAAGGTTTCATTTTAGGGTTCCAACGCTTTGTCTGATGACCAAAATGTACTCCGGCTTCAAGGAGTTCTTTCATTGTAATATAAGCCATTTTACTCTCCCTTCTTAAATGGTGAAACCTTTGAAAAACTTTCCCTTTTGTCCATTTAAAGTTATTAAAGATTTAACTGAGCAGACAAATTTGAACATTTTTCAATGGTCTCATGGTTTTACCACCGCCAATGTCAACCCTGAATCCGACCCCGCTTTGCGAGGCACCAGGAAACAGGTCCAAGGGCGTGCGATTTAGTTAACTGTTATTCCTAACAAAATTAATTTTGTAGTGCAACAATTTTTTTGTTACATTATTCTTTCTTTTGCATCTGTACAACACGGTGGTACCCGCTGTAATCTTTTGTAAAAACAATATTTTTATAATTTCCACACTTTTCGGCAATCTTTTGGGCCTCATTTTTTTGATCATGGCCTATTTCCAGCACCAGACTTCCTTGACGGTTCAGATAGACATGGGCATTGTTAATGATATGTCTAAAACAGCGAAGTCCATCTTCGTTACCGTCAAGTGCTGAAATCGGTTCATACTTGTAAATTTCAGGTTGGAGCTGGCTGACAACATGGGTTGGGATGTAAGGTGGATTTGATATGATCATATCGAATTGATGTCTGACAGCCTTTAAGGGCGTAAACCAATCAGCGCAAAAGAAATTGACAGTCTTATCAAGACCATGATGTTTTGCATTCTGCTTGGCAAGTAAAACGGCTTTGATTGAAAGATCAGATGCAAAGAAAAGATGCTTCGTCTCCATGGAGGCAAGGGCCAGAATTACAGCCCCGGATCCTGTGCCGAGTTCTAATATGCGCATTGGCGGATTGTTTGGATCAGAATTTGAATCCTCCGGCAAAAGACTGAGAGAGGTTTCAACCAGACACTCGGTTTCAGGTCGCGGAATCAAGACATCTTCTGTTACAGCAAAGTCCATGGACCAGAATTCTTTGACACCCACAATGTACGCGACAGGCTCTCTCTTAATCCTCCTTTTTATAAAAGCCTTGAACTGTAACAGCTCATCGCTGATAAGCGGCTGATCGTGCCGTAGGTACAAATCAATCCTTTTTAATTTCAGGATGTGTGCAAGAAGTATTTCGGCCGTAGCTCTAGGGCTATCTATATCATGGGATTTAAAATAAGAAGTGGACCACGTGAGGAGTTTAAGTATAGTCCATTCTGGATCAATGGACTTCGGCTGATTCTGCATTCTGTAAAGCCCGGGTCTGATAATAAGTTGTAAGCTGTTCAATAATTTCGTCTATTTCGCCCTGTAGAATACTCTCCAGCTTATAAAGGGTAAGTCCGATTCGGTGGTCTGTAACTCTTCCCTGGGGAAAGTTATAAGTCCTGATTCTTCCGCTTCTATCTCCGTCACCTATCTGGCTTTTCCTCTCTTCGGATCTCTTTTCTTCCTGCTCACGGATTATACTATCGAGAATTCGGGCACGCAGAACTTTCATAGCTTTGTTTTTGTTTTTGAGTTGTGATTTTTCATCCTGGCATGTAACAACTACACCTGAGGGTAGATGGGTAAGACGTACTGCTGAATCAGTTGTATTAACACTTTGCCCTCCCGGGCCGGTAGCTCGAAACACATCGACTTTAATCTCACTGGGATCGATATGAAGTTCGACGTCCTCGGCTTCGGGCAGAACTGCAACGGTAACTGCTGAAGTATGTATTCGACCTTGTGTCTCAGTTACCGGAACACGCTGAACACGATGTGTGCCGCTTTCAAATTTCAAATAGCTGTATGCTCCCTTGCCATGGAACATGGCAATGATCTCTTTTAAGCCACCAACACCAGTCGGATGATGGTTCATGATTTCGACTTTAAAGTTCTTTTTTTCAGCAAATCTGCTGTACATCCTGAAGAGATCACTTGCAAACAGCCCGGCCTCTTCTCCGCCTGTGCCCGCCCGTATTTCGATGATGACATTCTTATCATCATTTGGATCTTTGGGCGCAAGGAGCTTTTTAAGATCGTTTTCGAGGTTGTCTTTCTGGAGTGTAAGAGACCTGACTTCATCACGTGCCATCTCTTTTATATCCGGGTCTCCGTCTTTTAGCAGTTCCATGCTGTCATTAAGCTCTGTTACGGTCAGCTTGTACTTCCTAAAAACCGATACAATCTTGTAGAGTTCAGCATGCTCTCGGCCGTATTTCTGGTAAGCCTCCCGATCATGGACGATTTTGGGATTGCTCAAAAGCTTTTCGATTTCTAAAAATCGATTTTCAACGCCTGTTAATTTGTCAAACATGAGTTTATATAAAATTTTATAGTACCTGAAGCTCGTCTGAAATCGATTTGACTCAAGTAACTAAACTGTTACGTTTTTTTTTAAAAAAATGTGTCCCACAAGCATTCAGGAGATACGGTTGTAAATTGGGGCATGAGTTTGAAACGGATTAAAACCGGATTAAATGAATGCGATAACGTTTGTGAAGCTCTCCGCCCTAAAGGGCGGGGGTTCTGCCTAACGGCAGTGCTTCGCAGCCCGGCAAGGATTTTTTCCATTTTATATAGCTTCCCTCTACCCCGCCTTAAAAGGCGGGGTAGAGGGAAGCAGACCGGTCAAAGGGCGAAAATGTTATAAATTCTTTCAGGTCTGAAGCAATTATTCCAATCGGGGCCTGCCTGCCACATGAGGCCGGAGGGGCGTAATGGACGAACTGGTTACCTATTGTTTCTCATTGTTCTGAAATTTTTCATATTTCTTGCGGAAGCGCTCAATTCTACCAGCAGTGTCAATAAGCTTCTGTTTTCCTGTAAAAAAAGGATGGCATTTTGAACAGATTTCAACACGTATGTCTGATTTTGTTGAACCAGCCTCCAATACATTGCCGCATGCGCACTTTATGGTTGTTTCAACATACTCAGGATGAATGTCCGTTTTCATATATTTCCAACCTCCTAATTATGTATTCATTGAATTAAGAAAATTTTGATTATCCTTGGTTCCGCTCATTTTTTCAAGTAAAAATTCCAAACTGTCTACGGGATTCAATGACGAAAGAAGCTTTCTTAAAATCCATACACGCGTCAGCGTTTCCTCATTCAGTAGGAGTTCTTCCTTGCGAGTGCCCGATTTCTTGATATCGATTGGAGGGAACACCCGTTTATCGGCAAGCCTGCGATCTAATTGAATCTCCATATTGCCGGTGCCTTTGAATTCTTCAAAAATGACTTCATCCATACGGCTTCCGGTATCAACCAGAGCGGTTGCTATAATGGTAAGGCTTCCGCCCTCTTCAATGTTTCTGGCAGCCCCGAAAAAACGTTTAGGACGCTGAAGAGCATTTGAATCAACACCTCCGGAGAGAATCTTTCCACTGGGGGGAATAACAGAATTGTATGCCCGAGCGAGTCTGGTTATACTATCAAGAAGGATTACAACGTCCTTTTTATGCTCCACCAGGCGCTTAGACTTCTCAATAACCATTTCAGCAACCTGAACATGCCTTTCAGCAGGCTCGTCAAAAGTCGAACTTATCACTTCTCCATCTACTGAACGCTCCATATCCGTAACCTCTTCAGGTCGTTCATCAATTAGAAGCACGATAAGAACAATATCTTTATGATTGGCACTTAAACTGTTGGCAATCGATTGTAGAAGCATTGTCTTTCCGGATCTGGGTGGTGAAACAATCAATCCTCTTTGGCCGAAACCTAAGGGGGTCAAAAGGTCCATTATTCTCATTGAATAATTTTCAGAATCGGATTCAAGCATTATTTTCTTGTCAGGATAAAGCGGTGTCAAGTTGTCAAAAAGTATTTTTTCCCTGGCCACCTCAGGATCTTCAAAGTTGACCGCTTCGACCTTTAGCAAGGCAAAATATCGTTCTGTTTCCTTGGGCTGCCGAATTTGTCCGGAGACAGTATCTCCGGTTCTTAAATTGAAACGGCGTATCTGCGAGGGTGATACATAAATATCATCAGGCCCCGGCAAGTAATTGTAATTAGGGGCTCGCAAAAATCCGAATCCGTCCGGTAGTATTTCCAGTGTGCCTTCACCAAATATCAAACCGGTCTTTTCGATTTCTGCCTGCAAGAGGGCAAAAATAAGATCCTGCTTTCTCATTCCAGCGGCCCCATCAATCTTGAAATCTTTGGCCATAAGGTTCAATTCGCTGATTTTCTTTTCTTTTAGTTCGACTAAGTTCATAAAATTTACCCCACTAAATAAGATGTCTTGACACTAACCCATGCTAAACTCTAATTTCTTATGAAGAATTTGAGTCCTTTGCAAAACGCCCCCTTTTGCCCAATTTCTGTGTCAGGCTCAAATT
>JAZFVY010000467.1:0-3820 GCA_036447975.1 Desulfobacterales bacterium | reverse complement strand
CAGGACAACTCTTGGAGCGACCTGGTAACACAAGCTTCAGAAGTCGGAAAGTTTTTTGTGGCCGGAACATTAAAATCCTGTTATATTGATCGGGGTGAGGCAACAGATTTTATCCTGTTGCCCGGCAAGGAAATCACGGTTATTTCCATCGATCCAAAATGCCCCCGTGATAGGTTCCTTCGGGCCTTGAATATGTAAAAGCGGTTTGCGAACCGTTTCCGGGGGTCAATACAAATACATCCAACCAAAAAAAACATGAAAGATCTTTTTAAAGACATTTTTGACATCGATGACGTTCACGGTGTCATGTTTCTTCCCATTAAGGGAAAGCTTGTTTTTAGTGAATTTGTATCCCAGCAACCCAAAAAAATTGGAGACATAAGCTGGCCTCCCTTTATCCATACATTAAACGGAATTCAAGAGGCCGAGCTTATTTTTGAAAACAACAGGTTCTATCTCCGAAAGGCCGGAATGGGGTATATTTTAGTGGTCATGGGGGAAGCCGGCCTCACCGAAATGGTCCGTCTCAACTGCGATGTACTTATTTCCTCTTTTGAGCAAACCAAAAAGAAACATAAAGGATTTGAGCTCTTTTTTAAGAAAAAATAAGGGCTATGCCGGAGTAAAACCTATAATAATATTATCTTTTTTTTATATACCAGCCCTGTTGCTTATGCAATGTCAGGGTAAAGACTACTGAACAGTATTGGGGGGTTTTAGAACAATGAGCGCCGTCAATGAGAACCAAAAGATAGATATCGAATCTAAAATAAAAGAAGCCGAGACTTATAGATCTCAAGGATTGTTAGCAGAATCCCTTGAAATGTATAATAAAATTCTTTCTGTCTCCACTAAAATCGATCCGAATACCCAGAATACCATCACGGAAAAGATACATCAGTTAAAAAAGGAAATCGAAAATATCGAACAAGATGATCCGGCAATCTCCTCCCAGGATATTTCCCTCCTCAGGAAGACCTGGGTTACCAGAGAATCTTCAGATGATATTCTCATCAGTGCAACGTCTTTAAAGGAATTGGGCCTCATTAAAGAGGCTATTAAAGAATACAAAAAGTTGTTTAACCTGGATTTTCCTGCCAAAGAAATAATTCCCAAGATGGCGGAATGTCTTTTTGAAATCAATGCCCCGTCAAAAGTCATCGATCAGACTGAAAAGCTTATCGCTGAAAATAATTTAAGTGACCAGGAGAAAGCCCATATCAATTTCAACCTCGGCATGGAGATGGTGAATAGAAAGCATATGGATCTGGCCCTTGAATTATTCGAGTCTGTCGAGAAAATCGATCCGGAATTTGAAGGACTAAAGGCCCAAATGGAACTGGTCCAGAGCAGCCGCACGTATGATTCCAGATATAGTTACCTCCTGGAATCCAAAATAGTTAACCCCGGCCAATTACAAAACGCCCTTGCTCTATCCAAAAAGTCACATAAGAGCGTGGAATTTATCCTTATGGACCAGAACAGGATTGACAAAAAGAATATCGGCAAATCCCTTTCATTTTTCTACAAGCGTCCCTTCGTAGCCTCTGATACCGATATACCCGTCCCTTACGAACTGTTAACCAAACTGAAAAAGACTTTTCTTCTTCAGAATAGCTGGGTTCCGCTGAGCTGGGATATGGCAAGCGGAGTTCTCGACATTTTGATTGACGATCCTTTGAACCTAGTAAAAACCGACAACATATCAGCCCTGATGAAAACAAATAATATTAATTTCTCGGTCGGGATAAAAGAGGATATCGAACAAATTATTAATAGATTTTTTGATCCGAGCAGTATGCCGGAAACCTCCGTTGAGGAGGATGGTTCTGACTCTTTTGACATGATGCCCGAAATCGACTTTGAAGAAGATATAGACGAAGAGGAAGTGGCCGATGAAGTTGATGAATCCTCCAGTAAGGTCGTGCGAATGATTGATCAGATTCTCATTTCAGCCTACAGAAAGGGCGCCTCCGATATCCATATTGAACCATCCCCGCAAACCAAGAAGACCAGTGTTCGCTTCAGAATTGACGGGGTCTGTCAAAATTTTTTGCAGGTGCCTATTGTCAATGCCAGAGCAATGATGTCAAGGATCAAGATTATGAGCTCACTTGACATCGCAGAAAGGCGTCTCCCCCAGGACGGCAAGATTAAATTTAAGCGTAAGGGAGTCAAAACTTTTGAGCTCCGAATTGCCACGCTTCCCACTGCCGGGGGATATGAAGATGCTGTATTGAGAATCCTGGCCGAATCCGGCGCCATGAAACTAGACGATATGGGTTTGACTGAGAGAAATCTGGAAGTTGTCAAACATGCTATTTCCCAGCCTTATGGTCTTTTTCTGGCGGTAGGGCCCACCGGTTCCGGAAAAACCACCACCCTACATTCGGCCCTGGGACATATCAACAAGCCTGGAGTCAAGATATGGACTGCCGAAGACCCGGTGGAGATCACTCAGCTCGGCCTGAGACAGGTTCAATGTCAGGCCAAGATCGGCCTTGATTTTGCGAGGGTCATGCGTGCATTTTTAAGGGCTGATCCTGATATAATCATGATCGGGGAGATGCGGGATGAAGAAACCGCTTCCATCGGGATTGAGGCATCACTCACCGGCCATCTTGTGTTTTCAACCCTTCATACCAACAGTGCACCTGAAACCATTACGCGGCTTCTGGACATGGGGCTCAATCCTCTGAATTTTTCCGATGCATTTCTGGCAGTGCTGGCCCAGAGACTGGCAAGAAGGATATGTAAAAAATGCATCAAAGAGTATCAGCCCTCTGAAGAAGAAATTAATGATATTATTATGATGTACGGCAAAGAAGCTTTTGAATCCTCCGGGCTTGAGATCACTCCGGATTTCGTTCTTAGCCGCGGTGAGGGCTGTGAGGCATGTAACGGGACCGGATATAGAGGAAGAGTTGCTTTACATGAACTGATGGAAGGCACAAAAGAGGTAAAAAAAATGATCAAAAAGGAGGCAAATACCGAAGATCTCTTTATCCAGGCGGCCAAAGACGGCATGACCACCCTAATTCAAGATGGCGTTTTAAAGGCATTAAGTGGGTTAACAGATATAACCGAGATACAGCGCGTTTGTGTTGCTTAGTCTAATCTCCGGTTCCAAAAGATGACGGCTTCGTAAAAAGTCTATCAAAGATAAAAACCAAAAACTATTGATTCCTCAACAGGCGGAATATAAACAAACTTCCTGTCAGCCATCATCCATTTCCTTTCATTGCTTTATTGTAACTCCTCAGGCATCTTGCCACCAAGACACTAAGATTATTGAATAATATTTTTCTTCTTTTTTATAGCAATGCTTTCTTTTCTTTCAGATAAGAGTCTAAAATTGATATATTATTTCCTTTGTGCCTTTGTGCCTTAGTGGCTGAATAGTTACATTTCATTAAATGCATGAGCCCGGATTTCTCATCCCCCTTGAAGCGGAATTCATTTGCAAGCATTATTGATCAGGATAAATTCTTCAAGAGAGATTATGGTTACCTGATTTCAAAAGTAATAGCAACCTTACCAAAATTTACAATTTGATGTCAAATTCTGAATAATATAGGAAAGCGGGAAGGCGGGTTTGATTGTGCCGTTACCAGGTGTCCATACAGAACTGGATGGACACTACCTATGATTACTGATAACTTTTTCGTTTTTGTTCAACCAGCAAATCAAGGGTTTGAAGCTTTTCGATGGTTTGCGTTAATTTCAAGTTCTGTCTGTTCAAGTTCAAGTTCTGTCTGTTCAAGCTTGACAGCTCTCCAGACAATCTATCAACCTCCCTTAAGAGGCTTAGACAGTTCCG
>JAZFVY010000466.1:0-3885 GCA_036447975.1 Desulfobacterales bacterium | reverse complement strand
TCATGATCGGGTTTGTCCTCATGATGGCTATGGACAACCTGCTCGGATAGCATTAACCTGAATTTCTCATGAAGAACATCAAACAGAATGAAAAAATAATACGATATTAATAAATTACACATAAATTAATCTTAAGTTCGGAATTGCAGACTGTAATAGTGCAAAACAAAAAAAGGCATTTGACGTTCTTCACCAAAGGCGAGCCAGAGCGGTACAGGAACTGCGTTATTCAGCCCTCGAAGTAGATCACTACGTCTTTGGGCTGAAATGCCTTGTTCCTGCACCGCTCTGGCTCGTGAGAAATTCAGGTTAAAGAGAAGCCCATTCCATTATCCAAACCCCGCTAAAGACGGAATCTTCGATATTGCGCCATTCCAGATTTACGTCAGAACAAGACAGCTTGAAATAGCATTTAATTCCAATATGTTATAGAAGTTCCAGGGCATCATATTATATCCTTCAATGCGCATTACTATAATATAAATAATTAAATAAATAATGTAACAAAATATACATATATAATATTGACATCTGCATATTAATTCTTATCATATATGTCAATAAGCAAAACAAATAAGGAGGTGATATTATGCAACTTGTAAGATGTAATCCAAATAGAGATATTTTTAGCTTACGTAATCGAACTAACCATATGTTTGATGACCTTTTTTACCCGATCCACAGGGGTGATGAAGAGTCGACCAATTGGAACTGGAAGCCGGTTGTGGATATCTATGACAACGAGGACAAGTTTGTCATAAATGCCGAATTGCCCGGCGTTGACAAGAAAGATATCGTTATCGATGTTAAAGGTAGATTTCTTACGCTTAAAGGCGAACGTTCATCTGGGAAAGAAGTGAAAGAAGATAAATATCATCGCCGGGAAAGGGCTTATGGAAGCTTTGAAAGAGTATTTACCCTGCCCGCAGAAATTGATCCTGATAAGGTCAAGGCCGATTACAAAGATGGTATTCTGAAAATCGATATTCCGAAACCGGAAGAACAGAAATCGAAGCAGATTGCGGTAAATTAATAATCAATAGAAGATGTCTCAAAAATAGTTGATCACGTCCAAGGGCAAGGCACCAGCCGATGAAAAAGCGCAGCATACAGGTAGTATGTGAGCATTTTGAAAAGGCTGGCAACACAGCCATTGGGCGTCAGATGCATTTTTGAGATAGCTTCTAATAACCTAAGTAACAGGGGTGGTTCCTATGAACCGCCCCTTTATTAAAAATTCAGGAATCGAATAGCTCAGGATGGCGCATTTAAATAAAAGGAGGAATAAAAAATGAGTAAAATAATCGGAATTGATCTCGGCACCACCAATTCATGCGTTTCGATCATGGAAGGTGGCGAGGCTAAAGTAATCACGAACCGTGAAGGCGGACGTACGACCCCTTCTACCGTAGCTGTTTCTGACAGGGGAGAGAGATTGGTAGGGCAGATAGCTAAAAGGCAAGCTATTACCAATCCCGAAAATACGGTGTTTGGCGTCAAACGACTTATCGGTCGTAAGTATAACTCATCAGAAGTGCAAAAGGACTTAAAGATACTGCCTTTCAAAATTGAAAAGGCAGGTAATGGCGATGTTCGTATTAACCTTCGGGGGAAGCATTACAGTCCGGCAGAGATTTCATCCTATATTCTGGCTGATATCAAGAAATCCACCGAAGAGTATCTTGGTGAAAAGGTTACGGATGCAGTTATTACAGTACCGGCCTATTTTAGCGACAGTCAGAGACAGGCTACCAAGGATGCAGGGAAAATTGCCGGCCTTAATGTATTAAGGATAATAAATGAACCTACGGCCGCATCACTCTCCTATGGACTTGACAAAAGAAGTGAAGAAAAGATTGCCGTATTCGACCTGGGAGGCGGTACATTTGACGTTTCTATACTTGATATAGGGGACGGTGTTTTTGAGGTTAAGGCGACCAATGGAGATACTCATCTTGGTGGTGAAGATTTCGATCTTTGGCTGATTGATTATCTGGCCGATGAATTTAAAAAGGATCAAGGGATTGATCTAAGGAATGACAATATGGCTTTGCAGCGGCTTAAGGAGGCTGCTGAAAAGGCAAAGATTGAACTGTCAACTTCTATGGAAACGGATGTGAATCTGCCGTTTATTACAGCCGATGCCAGTGGCCCAAAGCATCTGAACATAAAGGTAACAAGGGCCAAGCTCGAAGCTCTGATTAGCGATCTACTGGACAAACTTGAGGGGCCATGTAAGGTGGCTCTGAAGGATGCCGGCCTCTCGCTCGGCGATATCAATGAGGTAATCCTGGTGGGCGGCATGACACGCATGCCTGCGGTTCATGAGCGCGTTAAGAAGATTTTTGATAAAGAGCCCAATAAAGGGGTGAACCCTGATGAGGTTGTAGCCCTTGGTGCAGCCATTCAGGGAGCTATCTTGAAAGGGGATGTTAAAGATGTTCTGCTGCTCGACGTTACACCGCTTTCCCTTGGCATCGAAACCTTAGGGGGTGTGATGACCAAGTTGATCGAAAAGAATACAACTATTCCGGCCAAAATGAGCCAGACCTTTTCAACCGCAGAAGATAACCAGCCGGCGGTTACGATCCATGTTCTTCAGGGAGAACGTGAAATGGCTTCCGGGAACAGGACGCTTGGGCGTTTTGAACTTGTGGGCATTCCGCCCGCACCAAGAGGTATGCCGCAGATCGAGGTAACCTTTGACATCGATGCCAATGGCATCGTGGATGTTTCAGCAAAGGACATGGCCACGGGTAAGCATCAATCAATTCGGATCACGGCTTCTTCGGGCCTGTCCCAGGAAGAGATCGACCGGCTTGTCAGGGATGCGGAACTTCATGCTGATGAAGATAGAAATAAAAAGGAGCTTGTGGATGCCCGCAATACAGCTGATGCACTGATTTATACAACCGAAAAATCCCTATCCGAATTAGGGGATAAGTCTGACAGTGCCACTATATCTGAGATTGAGGAAGCGGTGAACAACCTTAAACGTGCAATGGAAGGTGACAATGTTGCTGAATTAAAACGTCTTGCCGAGGTATTGACACAGGCTTCACATAAGCTTGCGGCATCAATGTATCAGCAGTCATCTCCACATGGTGCAAATCAGAGCGGCTGTAGTGCTGAGAGCACATGCGGTCAAGCTTCTTCAGGATTGGATGATGATGTGGTCGATGCGGAGTATCATGATGTTGCATAACCGGCTGAGCCTGAGAAAAAAAGGGCGGTGATGTTATTAAACCCACCGCCCTTTACTTTATGGTTGAGCATTCATGGAAGAGCTCATAGGGACAAACGTCCTTGCAGTACCCATGATCGATATGCTGAAAACCAGATTAAAAAAGGAAAAAAACGGTGGAGAAATGAATTTTCGGAATCATTATACGGCATGGGAGCTATTCTATTACTAATGAGAACATTAAGCAACCGACAAAAATAATAGAACCTATCTCAAAAACAATCTAAGTGCCCATGGTGGTGTTGTAAAACGGTTCAAAATGCTCACATACTACGTATATGCTCCGCTTTTTCACCGTTTCGCGCCTTGCCCTGAACACTAATCTTATTTTTGAGATTGGTTCTAGTGAAACGAAGATCCCGTTATCGGGGGATATAGGGCATTCTCGACTTTCACTCAATTAGGGTACAATTTCCTTACTGACATTTTAATAATTAAATAAGCATGCTAGAATAGAAAAATGAGTAAAAAAATCTGTGCACCTTGACAAATGAATATTTTTATATGAATACTTTGGCATTGGTATTGCCTACTTATTTTATTTGAGAGTTGTTTAACAAATATACATTCTGAAAACAGCCTGCCCTTGGCAGGATGGGAAATGGAGGAAGGAGAAAAAAATGGGTTTTGACTTCAACGCG
>JAZFVY010000465.1:0-2954 GCA_036447975.1 Desulfobacterales bacterium | reverse complement strand
CCACCGAGGCTTGCGGGATCTAATCGTTGCCCGCCGAAAAGCCGATCTTAATAACCAGCGTCTTTTTCGAAAGGAGGTGAACCGTCAAACGCAAAACATCTTGACAGAGGACTTAAAACCATTAATTCTTAATTTCAACCAAATGACAGCTTGTAGTGTAATTAATCTTTGAGTTGAGACATTGTCTCAGAAACGCGCCGATATTAGGCTGTTTTTTTATGCTAAAACTCAAAACCAAAAAGCAACCAAAGGATATTAATGACAATATTGAATAACATGCGCTTGGACGCAGACGGGCTAAAAACCGCTCCCGCTGGTCAGGCGCGCCGTTCGGCTCCTCTGATAATTGCTCGATAAAAGATTCTTGAAAGCGCCAGTAAAATAATCCTTGGCGAATATTCTGTGATCGTGTGGTATGCGAACTGTGTAGAGAAACGTGTTCTATAAAAGAGAAGAGAAATCATGATGCAACAAATGCACAATATTCATATTAAAGATCATATGTTAGATCTTGTGGAATTACCTGAGGCTGCTCAAGAGGAAGTGATCGCATTTTATGAGTAGAGTTGTTGCGCAATAAGAAAAAGAAAGTCCCTGTTAATAAGGGGTTTCAGCACAACCACTCTGCCAGATCGGTCAATATTCTGCTGCACCATTTTGTTAAACCCTGTGGTTGAGAGGTTTTTTGATCTGTGAAAGAATTCTCTATCGGGCAAATTGCCTATAAACAGGGCGGCTTATTGCGCAACAACTCTATTAACCAATTGTCGAATGTATAAGGAGGACATTATGAATCGCCAAAACACACAACACATTATCGCTCTAATGGCGACCATTTTGATCGTCGGGCTTGCATTTCAGGGACGTCTTGAGGCTCAAAGTTCAAACGCTTGTACGGTAAAAATGGGCTACCGCACCAGTGAACGGCTGCCCTTAATTGCTGAAAAGCCTGATGATTCAGGATTGTATTACGATTTGTACGCTCAGGCTGCTGAAAATATAGGGTGTGGCTTTGAGGTCGTCAGAAGTACAAAAAAACGGATTCTGGTAGGTCTTGAAAAAGGAGAGATCGATTTCTACCCGGGATTTAATTTCACAACAGAGCGTGCTGAATATACCTTTTACATGGAAAATGGTCTGCCTGGAGGCGACATCGGCATTTCGCACCTCGATCTCCCGGAAATTTCCGACCTTAGCCAATTACAAGGCTATACCCTTGTAAAGGCATTAGGCGGGCCCAATTTTTTAGAAGGAATCGAAGGCGCTACTGACATAAAACAGGTTGATATTTCCGAAATGACCATTGAACACGCCATTCAGTTTCTTAAAATAAATCGGGCAGATTTTTTCATCTACAACAAGCAATCTATCGAGTATTATCTCAAAGAATCTGGTATCACAGATTTGAAGCTGCACCCCGATTGTTGCGGAGGGATCCAGCCGCTCTATTTAGGATTTTCTCGAAAATCACCACTTTTTTCAGAAGAACCGAATCCCGACTTTGACTCATCACGTGCGCTAAGTGTCGACAATTTCCCTACGGTTCTCTCTCCTGATTCAGTCGCCGCCCAATTTGCACAGGCGCTTCGTACAATGAGCGAACAAGGCGAAACAGAAAAATTGTATCAGCAATATTATCGACAGGAATGACAATGCCCATGCTTCCAGGTGTCCTAAAATCATAAATGCAAAGACGGCACGTGACCAATTTTTTAGGCATGTCTCAAGATGCACCCTGGTTGTCCGACAGGTCACCGGGTGTGTATGCCCTTCTGCATGGGTTGTATGTGCAAAGTGTTTCCGTAACAAATTTGGTGTATTGGGTATGGGACGGCGAGGACGCCGAACAAAGCAATGCACGCGACTTCTGCCCGCTGTCGCCAATTTCAGCATACTCCTCTCGCATATCGTTTGGGTGGTTTCGTTAGGTTTGGTTGCCCGTCGTGAGGAGCGGGCAGAAGCTCGTGATTGCAGGCGTTATCAGGATGTTAAGATAAGTGTTTCGTATCTGTTATACGAGATGCTTGACTTGTTGCCTAAACTGATACCTCTCCTCAGACCAATTTCATAGCTGATTTAGTTTGTAAATCAAGCATTTTTAGAGCTTCAATTTTTTCAGGTTCAAGGCAGAAGTCAAGCATTGGATTGACTGCCTGAAGCACGAAATATAGGCTCTCTGAAAATCAAAGGCGGGGCCAATTTGCCCCTGCCTTTGATGTTGCTGTTATCCGGCCGTTCTACTTTTTAAGCAGAAAGCGGTCTTGGAACTCCTGCAACACCTTTACATGCGGTTCCATCTGCGAGCCGTAAGCCGCAGTGGCTATGAAACAGCCACCTGAAGCGTTGTCTTCACAATCATACATTAAGGAACCATCGGGTATACAACGTTTTTGGTCATCAAAATTTAAAGTGGCCCCACAATGATAGCCATTATTACAATCATCATGTTCTTTGCACTTATCACAAAGACCTGCTGCAGAAGATATTGTGGCCAATGGCAGAAGGAAACAAAGACATAGGGTTATTATAATGACCAGAACGTATTGTTGATTTTTTTTCCTCTCATGTTAGCCATCCTTTTTTGAAAATTCTTTATTGATGTTAGGTGTAGTTAGTTGGCACGACAAGCCAAGCAGGAAATCAAATTACTTTTTGAAAGCCGATGGATTGAATCCAACCAGTAACGGTTATCCTCCTGTCAGGAGCATGATAGGCACAATTTGAGGGGGTTCTTCATGGTTAAACCTCCAGAAAATAGAGATTAACTGGCTGATTGAAAAAATAATATCACACAGGGAGAAACAGATCGAGAATGAGGTCAGCACAGCAAGAGATGTTTCACAATGGAAACTGATTCGAGATAGAGGTCAGATTTCAATGATGTCTATTTTGAGAATTGATATATTAATACAGCTATGGTGTCAATGTAATTAAGAATTATTCTAATCAGTTAT
>JAZFVY010000464.1:0-2646 GCA_036447975.1 Desulfobacterales bacterium | reverse complement strand
GAAGGATATCTTTAGGTTCCTTGGCACCAAAAACTGATGTTAGGTAATTGTTATAGCGCCCTTTATCAGTGGCGCGGGCTTTATTGTTTGGCCTGCCTTTTATGTATTCATCAAAAAGTCTATCTGTTGTCCATTTATGCGCTTCTGCAACCTTTATGGCTTGTTCCTGCTTTCGCTTTTCTTTCCGAGTCAACCTCTTTCCTTCAATTAACTCTGCCCTTATACCAGCAGCCCTGGCGGGTGTCATATCATCAGCATATTGACGGCCTGCCTTTTCCTCGTGGACCTTGCCATTTTTTTTATAAACAACGTAATAAACTTTTTCGATCCCCTTTCCTCCGATCCTTTTAGCTTCGCGGAAAAAGACACCGGGATAATCTGTTTTATATCGTTTCATTGGCCCCTCCATTAGGAAACTGAAAATCATTTTTCCAACCCTATTTCCAACCTATTTTTTATATATAAGGGTAATTTCAGGTAAGTCAAGAAAAAAGATGAATTGATAAAATAATATATATCACAGGGTTTTGGGGTATAGAAATAATTACAGGTAAATAACGGTAAAAAACATAATCCGGCCTGTCAAGCCGGAAGTCGCGAGTTCAAGTCTCGTCACTCCTGCCATTCTTTTTATAAGCTCGTTATTTCATTTAAATAACGAGCTTTTTTATTATCGTGATAAGAGTCAGGCTCTTTCTAAGCGATCCCTAATACCCTCAAACAGCATACGCTTTTACATCTGATCACCCATTCCGTTTAATTGAGGACAACTTTTCGATAAAACTCTCCGACACCTCAAATAATCTATTACAACCAAGATAGAAATCCATGAAGTTGTTTCCATCTCAACTCAGATGTTAATTAAAGTATCCATTTATGACTTGACACAAAATCACCTGTCGGCCATATTGTATTGAAAAAAACACCTTTTGTTTTCGATTATTTATTAATGAATAATTCAGGCTAAAAATTCAGAATGGGGTTATATCACGAGATATTATATCGAAATGATAATTAATTTGTAATCACGAAGAAATTGCGATCAGGGAGATTGAAAATAAAGATGAGAGACAAAACAAATTCGACACAAAAAACAATTTCAGCGAATGAAAATCGGGAAATCGTTCACTCTTTCCAGGAAAAGCTTGAAGACATTAAAAAATACTTAAAGGATAATGTAATTCTGGGAATGATCATTATAGATGCCTCAAAAATAAACAAGATTGAACATGAATACGGTAAAATTGTTTATGGGGATGTTTTACAGTCTTTAGGAAAAATCATTTCAGGCATGAAAGGAAACCAGATAAGAAGTGATGATATTTTAACAGTTAACCATGCTGAAGGGGAGCAGTTCTATATTTTTCTTTCTAAAAAGAGAACGGAAAAATCTTTTCAATCAGGAGATATTGAGTCTGTAGCAGAAAGGGTTGGTGAATATGTAAATAAAGAAATGTTTTTAACCGTATATCCGCTTTTAAAGAAACGTCCAAAAATTAGTGTCGGCTACGCCATTACGATAGATAACTCCCTTATTCAGGAAGAACGGCTGATTAATAAATTGATCGAAGATGCCAAGTTAATGGCGAATTATCTGGAATTCAGAGCATTAATGCGGAACAAGGAAAAATTGCAGGAAATCATCATCAAAGAAGAAATTTCTACGATTTATCAGCCGATACTCAACCTTGTTTCCCCTGAAATAATTGGATACGAGGCATTATCCCGTGGGCCGAAAAATTCAGCATATGAAAACCCTTTTGTCATGTTTAACATTGCAGAAGAAACAGACTTGTTGTTTGAACTGGATCGCATTTGCCGCAAACGATCTTTAATTAATGCAAAAGGTATCCCTGAAGGCTTAAAACTGTTTATTAATATTCTGCCTTCTACAATTCAAGATCCGGAATTTAAAGGCGGCTATCTGAAGAATTTTCTTGAAGAAATAAAAATCAGTTCCAGGAGCATTGTCCTTGAAATCTCTGAACGGCAGGCTATTGAAAATTATGCGCTCTTAAAAGAAGCATCAGAGTATTATTCAGACATCGGTTTTGCGCTTGCCATTGATGACGTGGGCGCCGGTTATTCCAATCTCAAATCTCTGGTTGAGTTTAATATCAGCTATATAAAACTGGATATTTCTATGGTGTGTAATATTAATAATGATCCTTTGAAGAAAGAAATCGTCAGAGCCATGATTCAGATCGGAAAGAACATTAACGCGGATGTTATTGCCGAGGGAATAGAAACGGAAGACGAATTAAAGGAATTGCTCGATTTAGGTTTGATTTACGGGCAGGGTTTTTTGTTTGCCAAGCCGGCTCCACCTTTCACAGATGCTGATTTTATAGAAGTAAAATAGACCCATTCCAAAATGATAAGATTTTCCTCTTATCTTAAGGACTTCCCCCAAGCTCCCTAACTGCATCAACCCAGATATATATCAAAAACAATAGCCGTCTGTCATCAAAGCACAGGACAGACGGCTATCATGAAATGAATAGTTTCTAGAACCTATCTCAAAAACAATCTAAGTGCCCATGGCGGTGTTGCGAAACGGTTCAAAATGCTCACATACTACGTGTATGCTCCGCTTTTTCACCGTTTCGCGCCTTGCCCTGAACCCTAATCTTATTTTTGAGATAG
>JAZFVY010000463.1:0-2824 GCA_036447975.1 Desulfobacterales bacterium | reverse complement strand
GTCTTAAATCGCTATTTTCAGAGTTAAAATCAATATTAACTGTTCACCATTCACCATTTACCATTCACTGTTCACCATTCCTTGTCTTTTCTCTTAAGAGTGTGTTTTTGGCCCTAAAAATGGCCATTCACAGCCTTATTTTACGCATTTTTTATATGTTTTAACTATTATATCAATATGTTGTTGTTGCCCGACCCCAAATCGGAGATCGAGTGTGAATAACCCTGCTCTTCGCCAGGCTCGATTTTTTCGCTTGGATGAAAGATCTTGTTATATGGAGTTTTAGCCATTTATTGTTGTTTGTATGCGTTCACCCATTAGACGACCGATCCGTATTGCTTCTTCCCATACTTCTTTTTGATCCTCAACCCGCGAATATTCGTAATCGGATGTCTTGGCATCTGGACCGTACAACACTTTCAATCCACTCATCTCGCACTCATCTCCCTCGCCACAGGTCAAACATGGAAGATTCCCTTGAACCGCTAATTGCCCGACAAGGTCCATGCGTTCATATTCCTTTAACTCTGCAGCCATTGATTGATTGACGTTATCCAACACGTCAGGCTGCAGACCGGTTAGAATCGTTGCGCACAGTTTGCCTCTAAGCAGGTTGTTAACATGTCTCAGCGACCAAAACCTTTCAAGAAGCGCTTTGGTAAAACCGTCTATCTGGCCGTAAGGAATATAGCCCCCGATAATCAATGCCTTGGCTTTCTTGATTTTTTCTGCAAGTTCCGGAAAATCATCTTTGACTTTGCATACGTTGTCCGGAACACATTTTTTACAGGCTAAGCAAGGCCTGACGTCAATGAGGCTAAGTTTTACAAATTCAGATTCAAGACCGGTTGCATCCATTACAGCTTTAACAAGTCGATCAGTGTTACTGTTTTTTACAGGACTCCCGGATATGCCCAATATCTCAATGCTCATTATGGTTCTCCCTTTTATATTAACCTAACTCAAATTTGTGTTTTCCTGATAATCATCTAAAAGGCACCTCCAAATCGCAAAAAAAAGATGCGATTTGTTATGGGTGGTTAACCCAATTAACAACCCCTAAACATAAGGAGGTGCTAAATGGAATTATACGCTGGATTAGATCTTCATTCAAGAAATACTTACATCGGTATTATGGACAAAGAGTTTAACCGCGTATTTAAATTAGGGAATGTTGGTTGGACCAGAGTAACCAACTATATTAACAGTGACGACTCTTTTTGACCCCAAAAAACGGCTATTCTTAGAGCTTTTTCTCCCAACTTTTCAGACACTTAGCAAGGTACGACCCAAATCATTATCATTATGTTGTTTGGTGCATACTATATATAATTTGCAAATAATTTAGTTAATTTATACTAATTACTTGACAAACATATCCTTTTAAGTATAATTGTTTATAATTTGATCTAAATGATATGCTAAATTTGAGGGTAAATTTAGTCTCAATCTTGTAAAAAAATCAGAAAGAAAAAACTATATAAACCAAGAGGAAGATTAAATTAGACCTTGAATTCAACCTCTTTGATAGTAATAAAATTTCCCAGATGATTAAAAGTGAGATGAGTGAATAAATAAAAGAACTTTTTTAATGGCAATTCAATAAGGAAAGATTATATCTAGCAAGAATATGCAAAAGATATCCAACAAGGTCACTGTTATGAATGTCACTCAACTTTCTGACCTTGTAAAAATGGATTCTCCAGAGGCAGTATTGGAGGAGGTGCTGATCATTCTCGACTTGATTTCTCCAAACTACAACACTGCCCCGGTCACTTCCGCGTTCACCTCGACTGTAAATCTTTTCAATGGAAGCTATCCGGGATACCGGGCCTGCAATACAGAATACCACGATCTTCATCACACAACCGACACCTTCCTTGCTATGGCACGACTGATTCACGGCGCCGTGATTGAAGGCTATTCTTTCTCCGTCCGACTAATTACCCTTGGCCTGATCGCGGCACTTCTCCACGATGCGGGATTTGTCCAGGAAGAGCACGACAGGGAAGGCACCGGCGCCAAATACACTACTATCCACGTACAGCGAAGCATGAACTTTTTGGAACTCCATGGTGCAGAATACGGGCTGTCCGACGAGGAAATCGCCTCGGATCTGTTCATGATCCTTTGTACCAATCTCGCAGTTGATATTTCCAATATTATGTTCCCCTCCTCCAAAGTCGAACTTCTTGGCAAGATATTAGGCGTTGCGGATCTCCTGGCCCAGATGGCTGATCGGACTTACCTGGAGAAACTCCTGTTTCTCTACCACGAATTAAGGGAAGCCAAGGTGAGTGACTACGAAAGCGAGGAGGATTTCCTCCGGAAAACAGTCGGATTCTACGACTTCATCGCCCAACGCTTCGAAACGGTGCTTGATGCGACCGACCGATTCATGAGCTTACATTTGACCTCGCGGTGGGACATTCAAGAGGATTTGTATCATGAGTCAATCGAAAAACAGAAAAAATATCTGCAGCAGATCCTGGAAATAACGGATTCCGATCCCCTTGGCAATCTAAGGCGTGGTGGGATTGTCGACAAGGTCCGCCAAAAATACGGAAATAATTTCATTGGTGACATCCATAAATAAGCTAATAATTCAATCAAGTAACATATCCAAAAGGGCAACTGATATGATAACCTCCTTTCAGGTTACAAGATAACGGTCTCGCGACCTCGTACATAATTTTAGAGGCGTCCTGGAAATCACAACATTGGTTCAGGTTGTAATACGGAATGGAAATCACATAATTGCCTACCGTTCTGGAATTGAATACTTCATAAAAATATGATATGATAAAATGGTTTTATCAAGTTA
>JAZFVY010000462.1:0-4980 GCA_036447975.1 Desulfobacterales bacterium | reverse complement strand
TTTCCAGCTTGAAGCGATCTCGGCAATCGAGCTGTCAGATTGCCTTGTCACTGCACCCACCGGCGCTGGGAAGACCTGGATAGCGCAGCAGGCAATATCCCGGATTTATGAAAAGGGCGGAAAATCGTGGTATGCTTCCCCTTTAAAGGCTTTGAGCAATGCAAAGTACAGTGAATTTTCAGAAATCTTCGGGGGGGAAAATGTCGGCATTTTAACCGGTGACAGAAAAGAAAATCCTGATGCACCTATCATTGTAGGGACCACCGAAATTCTCCGCAATCAGCTCTATGATGCCATGCATCAAGGGGTATCACTTTCCACCGACCTTGTCATACTTGACGAAGCACATTTTTTAGGAGATGAAGACAGAGGCGTCGTCTGGGAAGAAATAATGATATATCTTCCCTCCAGGATACCACTTCTTTTACTCTCGGCCACTATTGGAAATGCAGACCTTATTACCGAATGGCTTTCGTCCATTCGCTCAAAAGAATGTATAGTCGTGGAAGAAACAAAAAGACCGGTGCCGCTCTATCCTCTCTTTTTCCACCCTTCGGGGACCCTTTTTCCCCTCACAGTTCCGGGCAGTACAAAAAAAAGCCGACTACACAAAAAGGTCGCAACTTATGTTCACGCCGATCGTCCTCCTCTCCTTGCAACTCCGCGCAAGCTGCCTCCTTTTGGAGAGATCATGCGCGTTTTTAATAAATATCGTCTCCTCCCGACTATATTTTTTCTTAAATCCCGAGCTGACTGTGACCACGCGCTTGATCTGTGTGCAGACAACCTGGCACATGATAATAATCAGAAAGCCAGACTCAGCCGAAGAATCGAAGAACTTGTTGACCAAAGCCCTCACATTGCCAGGCACCGCCAGTTGTGGCATCTTGAACACTTGGCCGTGGGTTCTCATCACAGCGGACAACTGCCTACATGGAGGCTGGTCCTGGAAACACTTATGACGGAAGGGCTTCTTTATGCCGTCTTTGCAACCTCCACGGTTTCAGCCGGGGTAAACTTTCCAGCACGAACAATCGCTCTTCTCAATTCAGACAGGTTCAACGGCAGGGAATTTCTACCGTTAAACCCCACTGAGTTTCACCAAATGACCGGCCGGGCAGGACGGAGAGGAATGGACCATATCGGATTTGCAGTAGCAGTTCCAGGAAAATTTATGGACATAAGATTAACTGCAAAGCTAATGACATCGCCTCCTATTGACGTAAACAGCCAGATCAAGATCAACTTCTCCATGGCCCTTAACCTGCTCCTGTCCCACACTCCCGATCAGATAAAGGATCTTCTTAAAAAGTCCTTTGCAACATACATGATCGTTAAAACGGGAAAAAAAAGGGTGGCCCGGAAACATGTCAGAAATGAACACAAGTCCCTGTGGCAAGATTTTTTGCATCATCTCGATTTTCTGAAAGAAACAGGTTATGTAACGGAAAACGGAGCGCTGACAGACGACGGGGTTTGGACATCCAGGCTACGGGTAGATCAGCCGCTCATGATAGCTGAAGGTTTCAGGCTCGAAATTTTTCCTGAGTCCGATCCTGCTCTCCTTGCCGCCATAATAGCATTATTTGTAAATGAGCGAGAATCAGATGACAGCATTGACAAGGCATTTAAACCTAAAACCCTTTTGAAAACCTTTCTAAATGTAAAAAATAGTCTGTTACCTTTTGCAACTCTTATGACAGATCGAGGTTTTGACGTCAGACCTCTGTTTTTACGTCCGGCTGTCACAATTTACGCTTGGGCTACCGGTCAACCGTGGGAAAAGGTTCTTTCCATAGCCGAAATCGAGGAAGGAGATCTTGCCATGCTGATTCTCCGGACTGCAGACAATCTGAGACATATAAGAGCACTTACGCAAGTCTTTCCTGAAGCTGCCGAAACAGCAGAGGCGTCTATCGACCTTATCATGAGATATCCTGTGGCAATGGATTCCAACGCATGAACATGCAAAATAGGGCGTGGACGGAAGGTAGAAGATTGTTTGTGCGGATAAGGAATCGTAAAAAAATAGACAGTTTCCAGTATAAAATTTAATCATACCTGAAGCTCGTTTGGAATCGATTTGCTTCAAAGAACTAAAAGGTCTTATTGAGGGAGGATAATTGCCATATGGATTTTGAATGCATCATTTATGAAAAAGAGGACGGGATTGCCCTGATTAAATTGAATCGGCCCGAAGTTCTTAACGCCATGAATAAACAGCTGTGGCTTGATTTCCAGGTGGCGCTGGAAGATGTTAAAAATGACCCTGAAGTAAAAGCCCTGATTATTACCGGTGAGGGACGGGCCTTTTCCACCGGCGCTGATTTAAAGGAATCAAAGGTAAGGAGTATAGAGGAATATCGCGAATACCTGGTGGAACTCCAGGAAACATCAAAAAAAATCATCCGCTTTGAAAAGCCGACAATTGCTGCTATCAACGGTTATGCCCTGGGATCAGGGTATGAGCTGGCCCTTGCATGTGATATTCGGATTGCTGCCGAGGAAGCCCGGATTGGATCGCCGGAAGCCAAGGTGACATCCTCTGTTACCGGCGGGGCCATGCGACTGGTCCAGGATCTTATAGGTCCTGGGAAAGCCAAAGAACTTCTTTTTACAGGAGAATACATAGACGGCAAAGAGGCCCAAAGGATCGGTCTGGTCAACAGGGCCGTTCCCCTTGACCGGCTGATGGATGAAGCCAGGGAAATGGCAGAAAAAATAGTTGAGAATTCAGCCTTTTCCATAAAAATGATAAAAAAAGGTTTGCATCTAGCACGGGGTGAGGTAAGCCTCGAAGCACTGATGGACTATGAGATTGAGGCATGCCTGGCCTGTGTTTCAACAAAAGAGAGGCAGGAATCTTTAAAGGATTTCGAGGAAAGAAAAAGGAAGAGGGAATAGCATGGGTCTTGAAAATATCCTGAACGCGGAATCTGTTGCCATTGTTGGGGCGTCAAAAAGTCCTACCAAGAGGGGCTATCAGGCCATTAGAACCCTTTTGGATGAAAAATTCGAAGGCGAAATATATCCGGTTAATCCAAAAGAAAAAAGCATATTGGGGTTTAAGTGCTATGCAAAGGTCTCTGATATAGAGGGCCCGGTTGATATCGCACTGATTACGACTCCTGCCAAAACGATTCCGCCCATATTGGAAGACTGTGGGAAAAAGAGGGTACACGGGGCTGTTATTATTGCAGGCGGATTCGGAGAAATCGGCGAAGAAGGAAGAAAGCTTGAAGATGAGATGATGGAAGTGGCCAAAAAATTCAACATTCGTTTGATTGGGCCAAATACATCCGGTATGATGAACCTGAAGTCAAACCTAAATCTGGTGGGTCTGCGGGACTCCCCCAGGGGTGACATCGCCCTTTTGACACAAAGCGGCAACATGGCCCTTACACTTATCACCGAGGCGCGTGTCAAAAGCCGCAAGGGCTTTTCTTATTATGTTGGGGTAGGAAACGAGGCTGACATCAAGTTCGACGAGTACCTTGAGTTTTTCAGACAGGATCATGATACTCGGGCCATACTCATGTATGTTGAGGGAATGCGCGACGGTCGCCGCTTCCTTCAGGAGGCGTATAAAACAACAATTAAAAAGCCTATTATTCTTCTAAAAAGCGGCCGTTCTTCTACGGGAAAACAATCGGCCGGATCCCATACCGGAGCTCTTGCGGGAATATCTGAGGTATCTGAAGGCGCTTTTCAGAGGGCCGGAATCATCACCATTGAAAACTCGGATGAACTCTTTCCGGCTGCGGAGACTCTATCGAGTCTGCCGCCTCTAAAAAACAATCGGATCGCTATCCTTGCCGATGGAGGGGGTCACGCCACCATTGCAGCCGATCTTCTTACCGATCTTGGGGTTGAAATTCCGCCGCTTACCGAGAAAACCCAATCCAGGTTACAAGAGATCCTTCCGCCTAACGCCTCGCTGAGAAATCCTGTAGATGTGGCCGGCGGAACCGACTCAAACCCTGCACTGTTTGCCGATTGCGCTGATGCTATTTTGAAGGATCGGGAAATTGGAGGGTTATTAATCGTGGGCCTTTTCGGAGGCTATGGAATCCGTTTTGACGAAAGCCTTGCCTTTGAAGAAGAGGATGCCGCCCATCGTATGGGGAAACTTGTTCGAGGAAAAAAGAAGCCGATTGTTTTGCACAGCCTTTACAGCTTTGAAAAACCCCATTCCCTCGATCTCTTGCGGTACAACAATATTCCGGTCTACGACTCCCTTGACATCGCCTGCAAATGCATCGGGGTGCTCGCTGAATATGGCCAGTATCTTTCGACCTATCGTTCCAAGGTGAATTTTGTTTTCGACTGGAAAAAGCGGGCCAATAAAAGCATTGAGGAGATGATCATCCGGGTGAAAAAGGAGGGGCGAAACACGCTGCTTGAACATGAGGCCAAAACTATCTTCAGCGAACAAGGGATCTCCATACCCGAAGAAGGTCTCGCCGGCACGGCAGAGGAGGCGATTCAACTTGCAAACAGGTTCGGCGGGGCTGTAGCTGTGAAGATCGTTTCGCCGGATGTTCTCCATAAAAGCGATGCCGGCGGAGTCCGCCTCGGACTCCGGACCGAAAAGGCGGTCAGGACCGCCTTTAATACCGTAGTCCGGGACGCCAGACGCTTTAATCCTGATGCTGACATCCGGGGTGTCCTGGTGACGCCGATGATCGAAGAGGGAATCGAAGTCATCATCGGAACTAAGATCGACGATCAGTTCGGTCCGGTCATTATGTTCGGCATCGGGGGAACAATGGTCGAAGTGTTGAAGGATGTGGTATTCCGTGTTCTTCCCATCACACCCTTCTCAGCTCGAAATATGATCCGGGAAATCCGGTCGGCCCGGCTCCTGGAAGGTTTCCGGGGATCTCCTCCGTATGACAAAAAAGCCATTGAACGATTGCTATTGACTGTCTCTGAAGTGATCGAAGCGTATCCCGAAATTCAGGAACTGGACCTCAATCC
>JAZFVY010000461.1:0-8102 GCA_036447975.1 Desulfobacterales bacterium | reverse complement strand
AATATGCATTTTTCTTTTTGAAGTGCTTGCTAATCAAAATTTGTTACAAAGTCTTAAAATAAAAAACAAAATTATAAAAATCAAGAAAAAATATTAAATTACATCAATAATATATTTGAATCATCTCCCGATTAGTTGTAGCTAATTAAGGCAAGTCAAGTGAATAATCTTCAAGTGAGTGGGTGTGGTTTCAGAGGGTTCAAGAGGTCAAGGATTCAAGGGTTCGAGTGAAATGCTTAAGAATTACAAAGAGTTGAATGGCTGACAAAAGGCATACGAACTTTGTTTAAAGATATATTTAATAACAGCAAAATTCCCAAATGATGATGGATACGGCCTACCTTCACAGATAAGAAGATCTGCTGTTTATTCCTTCTGTATTGCAAAAAGAATATGGAAAAAAGACAACTGTTGATTACATTAGGTTGCTTTACATTTCTTATGGTTCTGTTTGTGAACGGGAAACTTGAAATATTATTACCCGGGGGTTTAGGCTTCATTGAAAAAGGTGAATTGGGTACAGCAAAAAAAGACATAGCATAAAATCGAAAGAACATTAAAAGCGCTGATAAGATCTTTAGACAACAAACACTTGAATCCTTGACTCCTGGAATCCTTGGACCCTCTTCTCCAACGAAATTGGAGAAGAACCATACATTTTATTGTTCCTGTTTCACAATAATTATTCATGCCTGGACATAAAAAGATTTGTCCTATACACAGCTATCTGCTAAAATTAATTGTTTTAACGCTTTAGTTTTTTAAAAATATTACCGCTTAAGGTGTAATTAATTTTTACTGAAAAATCACGCCGCAGGCGGATAAAACGCGTGGATATCGGCTCGTATTGAAATAACCTGCACCGACTATTAATAAAGGTTTTTGTTTTATAGGGTTATATTTCCCGAATGGAGCAATTTCCGAAAGGAGGAAGCGTGCTGGCAAGGGTTTTAAGCAGCGCTGTTATTGGAATTGATGCGTTTCTTGTAGAGGTGGAAGTTGATATAACGTCAGGGCTCCCCACCTTTACCACGGTCGGGCTTCCGGAAGCATCTGTAAAAGAGAGCAAGGAGCGGGTGAAGTCTGCTATTAATAATTCGGGTTATACATTTCCAGATGACAGGATCACAGTCAACTTGGCTCCTGCCAACATAAAAAAAGAAGGGACCGGTTTTGATCTGCCGATAGCTTTAGGAATACTCACGGCAACAGGGATCATTTCCCAGAATATAATAACCAGATACCTTGTTTTGGGTGAGCTTTCACTGGACGGTCGTATTAAACCTGTTAGGGGCTCTTTACCCATGGCCTTGGCCGCAAAAAATGCAGCCTATGCAGGGATAATTGTACCTTATGACAACGGTCGTGAAGCATCGGTTGTTAAGGAAATCTCAGTTCTGCCTGTCAAAACGCTGTCTCAGCTGGTAAGCTTTTTTCGAGGGTTTACACAAATAGAACCAGAAAAAACTAATATTTCCGAAATATTTAAAAAAGATAATGATTATGAGGTCGATTTTTCCGAAGTCAGGGGCCAGGAACATGTGAAGAGGGCACTGGAAATCGCCGCTGCAGGGGGGCATAACCTTATCATGATCGGTCCCCCCGGATCGGGGAAAACCATGCTGGCAAAACGCCTACCTACCATACTACCTCCTATTTCATTTGATGAAGCAATAGAAACCACTAAAATATTCAGCGTCATTGGAATGCTTTCAAAAGGCCAAGCGCTGGTTACAAAAAGGCCTTTCAGATCGCCTCATCACACCATATCAGATGCCGGATTGATCGGCGGCGGTCATATACCCAGACCAGGTGAAGTGAGTTTGGCGCATAATGGAGTTCTGTTTATGGACGAACTCTCGGAATTTAAAAAGCATGTACTGGAAGTTCTCCGGCAACCTCTGGAGGATCTTGTTGTAACCATTTCCCGGGCGGCCTTAACCATAACCTACCCCTCCAGTTTTATGATGGTGGCGGCAATGAACCCATGTCCGTGCGGGTATTTTTCCGATCCCAAGCACGAGTGTCGATGCACGTATTCTCAGATCCTTCGTTACCGTTCTAAGATTTCAGGGCCATTGCTGGACCGGATCGATATACACGTTGAGGTGCCGTCGGTACCTTATAAGGACCTGATGGGAAAATTCGATGCAGAATCATCTGCAGATATCAGAACACGCGTTACAAAAGCACGAGATCGCCAGTTCGAACGATTTAAAAGAACAAAAATCTACTGTAATGCCCAGATGATCAACAGGCATATCAAAAAACACTGTGAAATTGACGAGGCCTCAGCCGTCCTCCTTGAATCGGCCATTGACAAGCTCGGCCTTTCGGCCAGGGCTTACAACCGCATACTGAAGATCGCACGGACAATTGCGGACCTTGAAGGCGAACCCGATATCCAGGTGGACCACATCTCCGAAGCGGTTCAGTATCGGAACTTAGATAGAGGAAAGCGCATGATTTGAGTCAATTTTTTTGTCAGACCTACAAGACAAGGGAGACGTTTTGGATATAACGATTATTGCTGTTGACCGCAGAGAAATGGTGTCATGTCTGTTCCCATTTATTTTGAATTGAATTTTTCTCGGATATGATATAACTTATCGAAAATACAAAAGGAAATCAATCTTTTCTATGTGCAGAGTTTGCATGAATTTTTTGCCACCAAACAAATTAATAAAATACAAGAAAATTATGATAATCATCTAAGCAATTTTTTGCTTTATACTGGATTTTTATTAATTCCCGCTATATAATAAAGTTAAAAAAATACTTTGCAAGTTAGTACAATAACAAATTGTAGTCAGCCTTTTAACAATACCTATCATATTAGGTTTAAAAATGAGTCTGGATTACGACAAAATTAGGCAAGATGAAGAAACTCCACAAACATCAATGAGTTCTTATAGTGATTTATTTGCCGCCCTGGCCTTTGTTTTTTTGTTTCTTTATGTAATAGCGACCATTCAATTAAGCCTGCAAGCCATTTCTTCCCGATTAGAGACCGAAAAATTAGAAGCCAAACTCCAAGCTTATGAACTTCCACTCGATGTAGATAGGCAAATTGAGGTCGATGAACAAGACGATGTCGATTATGAAAATGTTTTAAAAAAACTGGCTATCTTAGAAAAGCAAGCAAAGGAAGAAGCGGAAAAATTTTTTAAGCAAGCTCAGGCATTACAAGAGTACGATCAAGAATTGATCCGCAAATATCAAACTATCGTTAAGCACGTTGAAAAGAAAAATATAGATTTAGCCATGGCGCTGAAGCAAAAGGAAACCGCTGCTCAAGAGCTGAAATCGGATTTTGAAACATTGCTTGCAAGTCAGGAAAAGGAGTATTCTGATAATCTAAGCGATATTCAAGAGCAACTCGCCAAACGTGATCAAATATTAAAAGAGTTAGAAAAGGATAAGGAGGCTGTTGCTGCTGAAAAAGAAAAACTTTTAGCTGATCAGCAAAGACTTGAGGAAGAGCTGGGTAAAAGCAAAGTAAATTTGCAGGCCATGGAAAAAGGTAAGGAAGAAGCGGATGTTGAAAAAGTAAAATTAGCTGCTGTGCTTGCAAGTCAGGAAAAGAAGTATTCTGATAATCTAAGCGATATTCAAGAACAACTCGCCCAGCGTAATCAAATATTACAAGAATTAAGAAATGATAAAGAGGCTGTTACTGCTGAAAAAGAAAAACTTTTAGCTGACCAGCAAAGACTTGAGGAAGAACTGGGTAAAAGCAAAGTAAAGCTTCAGGCCACGGAAAAAGGTAAGAATGAAGCCGTTGCTGAAAAAGAAAAATTAGCTACTGCCCAAAAAAGACTGCAAAGAGAAATGGGCACAAGTCGGGCTAAGTTACAATCCCTGGAAAAGGGTTATAGGGCAGCAGCTTCCGAAAAAGAAAAACTTTTAGTTGCTCAGAAAAGTCTTCAGAGGGAACTTGGCAAAAGCAGGGCAAAATTGCAGGCCTTGGAAATGGGCAAAAGCGCTGCTGCTGCTGAAAAAGCAAAATTGTTATCCACTCAAAAAAAGTTTCAGAGAGAGTTGGGCAAAAGCAGAGCTAAATTAATAGCATTGGAAAGGGGCAAGAAATCAGCTGCTTCAGATAAAAAAAAGCTTTTGGCCGATCAAAAAAGACTGCAAAGAGAAATGGGCACAAGCCGGGCTAAGTTACAATCCCTGGAAAAGGGCAAGGAAACAGCTGAAGGTGAAAAAGAAAGACTTTTGGCATCTCAGCAAGCGTTACAGGAAGAATTGGGTCAAAGTAGAGACAAGCTAAAAGGACTGGCAAAGGATGTACAAGCGGCAGCTGATGAAAAAGCGAAGCTTTTAGCCGATCAGCAAAATCTACAGAAAAAACTAGGCGATATCGAAGCCAAGGAACAATTACGTAAAAATATTATTACAAGTTTAAAAGACAATTTTGACCGACATGGTATTGATGCAGAAATCAATGAAAAGACTGGTGAAGTGACTTTGCCATTTAATGAAGCCTATTTTGATTTCGATAGCGCTGAGCTAAAAGAAGAAATGAGAGATTATTTACTAAGAATAATCCCAGTTTATACAAAGAGCATTTTTAGCGAGAGCGATGTCAACAAGTACATAAAGTCCATAGAGATTGTTGGACATGCATCCCCGATTTATTTGGGGAAATATGTGAATCCTGAAAGTCTTTCCAAAGAAGCTCGCGTAGCTTTATACTATAATATGGATCTTAGTTATAGAAGAGCACGTTCTATATTCAAGTATATCTTGAACAAACGGAATATTAAATATGAAAATCAAAAAGACCTGATGCTATACCTTAAAGTTACTGGGCGGAGTTATTTACAATCCTCTCCTTTGAAGGAACTACCCCAAAATAGTATGGATATGGAAGAATTTTGCAGTAAGTACGACTGTGAAAAATTACAAAGTGCCATAATTCGGTTTAACTTAGTAGATTAGGAGGAAGATTTCATGAGCAATTTTATCAATAGCTTGTGCACGACTTTAATAGCCTATGGCGCAGACAACTTGATGACGATTATGATATTCGTGTTTTTAATTGGAATACTTTTAAAATTGCTGATGTATTACCTCATTAAAGCTGAAGCCAAATTTTCCTCAGCTGTTGAAACACGAACCCATCGTTATCTTAACAGAGAATACGGAGAAGGAAATAAAATTGATAAATATCACGAACTTGTTGAGTTCGTACTACAAAAGACGTATCATGAGTCTTATATCATCACCGGGAAAAAATATCTTAGAAAACGGAAAGAGGATCCGAAGGTTGCAGTGTTAAATAAAATGTTTTTAATTGATATTGGTGCTCGATCCTTAGTTGATGACACGCTTAAGCAAACCAGATACCACAATTCTGGAGATGTTCCTGATTTTGAAAGTATATCAAAGTATGTTTTTAATTCTAACCCTTATTTTAACAAATTGTGGGGAATTATTCCTGTTGGCATAACAAATAGTGTATTCTCAATATTGCCGAGTTTATTTATCATAGGTGGGATTTTTGGTACGTTTTTGGGCATCAGCAAAGGGCTGCCTGCTTTAAAAACGATTGATCCTGGCAATATAGTGGCTGCTCAAGCGACCTTAGGGAACTTTCTTGATAGTATGACGTTTGCCATGTACAGCTCCGTAGTTGGGATATTCTTATCTGTTTGCTTTACAATTACGAACGCCTTTTTGTCGTTAAATACCATTTATATAGGGTTAGTTGACAAGTTTACTCAATCTTTAGAACTGCTTTGGAAAGATGCCAATGCTTGAATCATATAACCTAATTATTCCTGCAGAACAAGATTAGCCCTTTGCAGCAAAGCGCAATGGCTACCATCAAAAATATCGTGAAAAGCATACATAAATTTAATTATTACGAAATTCTAAAAATTCCGTTAAATGCTTCTTTTATTGAGATCAAGCAGGCCTACAGTTATGTGCTGTCAATTTACGACGAAGACTCCTTTGCCACCTATTCTTTGTTTTCAAATGGCGAAAGGGATACCATTTTAAAAGTCATTGAAAAGGCATTTTTGACGCTAATAGATGAAGACAAGAGGGCTGATTACGATAGGATGCTTATTGAGTCCGGTCTGGTTGACATTGCAGTTATTAGAAAAGGTCAAGGAAGGATTAAAGAAATAGACAACAAGGAGGAAAAAATGCCTGAAAGTTCTTTCAAGCACAATGGGAAAGAGATAGTGTTAAGTAGTGATGGGGACCAGGTGCCTGACGTACCTAGTACCGTGAGATCTGCTTATCGGCAGGATATTATTCAAATAATAGATCAGTATAAAGAAAAAATGGATAATCAGAAAAAGGATAGAAAAAGGATAATTAACCGCCTAAAACTTTTGCAGATGAGGAAAAATGTTTACGAAAACAAGAACTTGGCTGAGATCGAACATGAATTGTTGGAGATGTCGGTAGATATTGAAGAACCTTCCTTGCGGATGCAGCGAAACATTTCAATAGTTGTATTTTTGTATACTCTACTTGCGCTTGTCGGCTTTGTTTCACTTGCTATTACGGATGCTATAATACTTCCCGGTTTCAATATACCCTATTCTGTATTGTTAATGGGATTAGTCGGTTGTCTTGTAAGTATGTACGTAAAACTTCCTAACATTAGAATAAGGCAGCCTTTAAGTTATGATCCTACGGTTTGGTTCATCATTAGTCCAATTGTTGCTGTCATTATGGCTGGTATTTTTTTCGGTATCGCACAGATTTTTATTCCCGCTGACCAAATTGATTTTTCCACCGAATCATGGATCTTCTGGATCATAGCCTGGATTGTTGGCCTTATCAATTGGGTTTACTTCTATGAGAGGCTAAGCAATGGAGTTAAAAGTAGCGTTTTAATGCGCAGGGAAGTAAAAACTGAAAATGTCAAGGTGGTCAACACTGAAATCCCATGACCAATTGAGAAGGTATCTGACGAAATACTTTTTAAAAGTTGTTAAAATTGTTCGCCTTCCGATCTGTTTGCTAAGTCTCGCTTAACCACATTCTTTTTCCAAACCCTCTAAAATGTTATTTCGGATAACGCAATTGTGGTCTGGCTTTTCCTTTGAGATCCTTTTTAGTTTGACTATCAGCATAAGACTTCATTAGGGTACTTATGAACGCAAGTGTTTGCTTGCGCATCATCCAGTCCGGCTAACATGCCTCCAGTTTCTTCAAGGAGAGTTAAAAATGAGAAGTCTTTTAATTTGTTTAATGTCTTCACTCTTAATATGCAGCGTGTAATACTTCTTTTTATTCGAAATAAACAAATTGGCGGATCTGTTCTCTGACTCTTTCAGAAATATTGATAATTTCGCAGCCGACTCCAATATTGTCAAAGGATGGTGGGCCCACTATCCATCTAATTTCCAATTCTACACCGGTAATAGACTCTAAATCCGCCAATCCTTTAATCTCCGTGAGCACCAGATGCTTGCCTACAGCGATTCCTTTGCTATCAACTCTTTTTAAGGCCAATTGCAATCCCCCTTCGCTCAAATCCATAATCTTCGCCGTGACTAATTCTTCTTTAACGCCGCGGAAATGAAAAATGCCCACTACCTCATCCTCAACTATAACACGCCGTTTAAATCGTCTTCTTTCTTTTCCCACTGTATTCATATCTCCCCGTTTATATAAGGAATTCCCTCTTTTTGACCCTTTGTTTATATTTTGCCGTTCAAAATTGATGGCTTCGTAAAAAGTCCAACTTCTGCGTTGAGCTTCATTTCCTTGTCATTGCGGCGTACGCTAAGTACGCCTCATGACTCAAAATTCGCGCGCCTTGAATTTGGTGCTTTTTACTTTGCCATCGCAATTTTGATTTTTTACGGGTTTGTCGAAATTTGTATCATACAAATTATTTATTTTTCTGATAATTTGAGAAAGAATGATAAAAAGAAACCAATCATGATCAATGCCCCAGAGAGACTGATGCTCCAGGCAAAGTAGCCTTTATCAGCCATAATCCCAATCAAAGCAGGAATAGCACCACCTCCTATAACAAAAGCTATTGGTATTGTTAAAGAGATTGCCACATTTCTGTTTTCAGGTGTACTGATTGATGATAAAGCCGCAAAACCAGCGGGAAAGAA
>JAZFVY010000460.1:0-2213 GCA_036447975.1 Desulfobacterales bacterium | reverse complement strand
TATTAAATCGATCTGAAACCGAGTTATGCTTTAGGCAACAAATCAAGCATTTTAGAAGCCATTGACTGATGCAATATCTTGTGTTTCCGAATAATTTATCATTTGACATGTAATCTTTTTTATTTTACCGTACTAAATGTTGATTCTCCTACGAAATCTGTCCTCTATCTCAACTGAATCTCCATTTTGAAACACTTCTTATCCTGATGACCTCATTCTCAATTCGTTTCTTCCTCAATATTTGGTAGTGTTGCGGTTACCTTATGAAATCTTGGACGGGATTGATCTGTAAGCGGGTGTAACATCAGGCAAGAAATCGAGCATCTCATATTAAAGATACGAAACACTTATCTCAACATTCTGATAACATTTAAATTTTACATATTGGTAAGGTATCTGTAATTTTTATAATTTCGGTTATAAGCCCTCAATTTTTGGAAATCGAAGGTTCAGCAACCTTATCGTACACTAAAGCCTGAAAACACTAACTGCCATATTGTGGTTTTACATAAATATCAAACCCTCTAAACAATCCTACGATTTACTCCTCTTTTCTAACTCACGTGAATTAACTAATATGTAAATCTTTACACAATTATTGTGGTATTTATTTCATAATATTTTGGACGATTTTCCTTTCGAAAGATATAACTATCTGAAATTTTAAGAATTGATTCCATTTGTCTAATCCGGCATGTTTTTTGCTTTTATTATAGGGCAAATTCATTCAGAGCATAAAAGATAAAGAATAAACTGCTAAAGAAGGGGTGACCAAAATGATTTGTGATCGGTGCAAACAGAAAACTTTTTTTGTCTATATCGTACAACCAGATCATGAAAAAGTCTGCTGTGAATGTAAAGAAAAAACGAAAATTGAAAAGGTATAGAATAACAAATAGATACCCAGTGCTGTCCGATGACTTTAAATCAAGGAAGGAAGTTGTGCGCCAGTTATTTGAATAGACAGTTCAAACGGTCGCAAATGGTGGCCTATCAAGTCGTTGCACTCGGCTGGAATTGGCCGCACGGTACATTAATCTCAAAAAAAGCTTCACCGGCCAATTCCGGCGGGTGAACTCAATCGATAGGAGGTAGAAAATGACAGATATTTATTCATTGCTTTCCAATAAGTTTTCTCGGCGCATTGTCGCAGAAAGCGAGTTGTTTGATGTCCTGTCAAAAATGAAACGGGCAATGACAACACAGGAAGCAACCGACTTTCTTAAAAATGTTGGCAGATGCTTTGGGGAAGTTCATATAAATCAAGATGAAAATCGGATAGCAATTGATATTTACTAAACCACACGCTCCTTCCAAACACGCCAGACAGGATATTGCCGGTCATGCTCCCTATAATAAGTTTTTGTACGGCATAAGGCACGCCTATGACTTTAAAATACTTCTCCCAGGACGCTAATATATTAAGCTCATGTTGACGGATATCAAGCACAATATTCATTATTCCCTTTTCCGGTATTTTGTTAAATTCATTCTCTTTGAAATACCTAATAGCATCGGACTTGTTAAATTGTTTTATTACGTTTGCGATATTACACCTCCTCAATTACCACAGGATACAACGCTTCAACCTGTTTCTTTTTCATTATATATTCCTTTGTACGATATCCCTTCACATCAACAAAATGTATCGTTCCATCAGACCTAAATTCCTGAAAGTCCACTCGATATTTCACGTTGCCAGGGAGGTCAAACGATACTTGTCGTAGAAAGAAAATTACATAACCCATCCTTTGCCGACTTAATAATTGCCTATAATATAAAGCCTTCTTTTTGCTCGGAAACTTAATTCCATTAACCTCAGTCTGTTTGGCTTTGAATTTGTGTTTATGTATCCGCATCTATATCCTATACCTTAAATCTGTCCACTTTCCTTTGAACCGATACATCGATGTCTTCTGGAAGAAGGTCTGAGCAACGAAAACATCCTTGATCTATCTAAGGACCAACGTCCTAAGATCATCAATGACAGGGGCCGCCAAATGAAAGCTAAACCAATCAAAAGAATGTTTGAGGATCACCACATCCCCCAGTTGTTCGCCAGACCACGGACCCCCAATGATAACCTTTTTGTTGAGTCACTATTCAGTACTATTAAAAGGGCTCCTGAGTACCCCGATCGGTTTTTGGATCGTGAACAAGCAGCTGAATACTTTAATCGCTATTTTCCTTGGTACAATACGGAGCATTTGCAC
>JAZFVY010000459.1:0-2209 GCA_036447975.1 Desulfobacterales bacterium | reverse complement strand
ACTGGCGAACGTTACGGGAACTGAAAGGATCGTTACTTTAGGTTTATAACCCAGGCCTTCCAAGACAACCGAAGTTAGTGCGGTAGTGGATGTAATGTCAGTCCAGCCCACGTCTGAAAAATGCACTTTTTGACATGAATCCGGTCCCGCAGCAGAAAGTGTTACTGAAAAAATAAAAACCATAATGCAAATGATAGTGATGCGTGAAATAAAACGTGTCATAATCTCCTCCTTTTTTAAAAAGTCCCGGTTGATTTTCTGTCTCAAATAAGCCTTCATATTTTTTTGGTCGTAATCTTCCGTCAACTCATCATTGTTGCGGGCAGAATATACTTTTTCTAAACATTTTGACCTGCCTGAAAGATCCACAACATCCTCTTAATAATCAATTATATTCAAAAAACCATATCCTCTGTGCGTGAATTCTTTACCCATTCATATGCATTAATAGAATTAATAGTCAAGATTTAAAGGGTGTAATTTTATATTATTGAAGCCTAAATGTTGCCTCATATTTTCTTCTGGTTAAAAAACCGCCTTGCAAAAGCAACATGAATTGGAAAATGAAGTTTTCCCCTTGATAAACTTGCTTTTTTTTTCTACATTATTATTTATGGGCTATGTCTTTAATTTTAATGATGCCGTCGCTTACGAGGAGTGGTTTAATAATCCACGCAACAGGTTTGCCGCTGATCTCGAAAGCAGGCTTATGATAGATTTGCTCAAGCCGATGAAGGGGGAAACAGTGCTTGAGATCGGTTGTGGAACAGGGGCAAGCCTTCTCCCATTCCTTGAACTGGATCTCCAAGTGACAGGACTGGAGCCATCCCCGTATATGCTTGATATTGCATCGAAAAACTTGGGAAATCGTGTGGATCTCTACCGCGGTTTTGCTGAGGATCTGCCGTTTGAAGATAATTCATTTAACTATGCATGCCTTGTCACAACTCTGGAATTTGTAGAAGATCCTAAAAAGGCGGTTGAAGAGGCATGCCGGGTTGCAAAAGATAAAATATTTATAGGCGTCCTTAACCGGTATGCAATCAAAGGGATTCAGCGGCGGGTCAAAGGGATTTTTAGTCGGACCATATATAACCACGCTAATTTTTTCAGTATATGGGAGCTCAAACAGATCATTCGATCCCTTTTAGGAAATGTACCCATTTCCTGGCGGACCGTATGCCAGGTTCCTGCGGCGCCGGGAAGAATCACCAACAGAATAGAACAATCCACCCTGCTACAAAAATGCCCGTTCGGGGCTTTTGCCGGCATGGTGGTGACTCTTCTTCCCCGTTTTAAAACCAGACCACTTGCAATGACTTATAACCACAAACAGACAACCGGTGTAGTGCCTGGATAAGAAAGGATTTCTGATTTGGCTAGAGCAACGCAAGAATCGGGAAACACTTTTAGCCAAACACTATAAAGAATACCTTGAGACCTTTGAAAAATGTTCAAATTTGTTCAAGTTCAAGGAAGACGAAGATTTTAACCACAGGCATACATTTAGTATTTCGAGGATTAAAATCTGAGTCTAACGCAGAAATTGGGCAAAAGGGGACGTTTTGCAAAGGTCTCACCTTAAGGGTGACCACGTAATGGAAGCTTATCTTTATGAATCTTTAAATGATAAGAAGGTAAAATGCAACCTTTGCAACCATCGCTGTGAAATCAAAGACGGCCGTCGCGGAATATGCGGTGTTCGGGAAAACCGGGGAGGAATACTGGAAACCCTTGTTTACGGTAGGATTATTGCCCGACATATCGATCCCATTGAGAAAAAACCCCTTTACCATCTCATGCCGGGCAGCCTTTCCTACTCCGTAGCCACAGTGGGATGCAACTTCAGATGCCTTTTTTGTCAGAACGCGGATATCGCCCAGATGCCGTCAGACCGTAAAGGTATGATAACGGGTGACCCCTTCTCGCCTCAGGATGTTGTCGCTGCGGCCATAAAGGGTGACTGTAAAAGCATAGCCTATACCTATACCGAGCCTACCGTATATTTTGAATTTGCCTTTGATACTGCAAAACTTGCCCACGAAAAGGGGATCCAAAACGTGTTCGTCACAAATGGATACATGACTGCCGAAGCCCTTCACATGATAAACCCCTATCTTGATGCGGCCAATGTTGACTTAAAAGCCTTTACAGAAGATTTTTACAAAACTTATTGCGGGGCCAAACTTGAGCATGTCAAAGAGTCGCT
>JAZFVY010000458.1:0-4006 GCA_036447975.1 Desulfobacterales bacterium | reverse complement strand
GACCTTCTTTTTACTTTAGAAGCTGTTCGATGCATTGGTTGTTGTGCTTCCGGGCCTGTAATTACCGTCAATCAGAACACCCACGGTGGTCTCGATCGTTCCAGTGCGGTAAAAGTTGTTGAAGAGTACGAACAACATGTTTCTTAACGGCATGGATTATGGAGGTTATACAAGGCCATGGCAAAATTAGACAACAGAGAGGCACTGGACACATTAAGAAATTCGCTCCAAACCCAGCAGAAGAAAGATAATAAGCGGTTGCTTTCTCTTTGTGCGGGTTCGGGTTGCGGTGCCTATGGAACAGATAAAGTGTATGATGCGCTAATGGCGGAATTGGTCAAGCATGATTTGCAAGATGAGGTGGATGTAAAGCTCTCAGGCTGCCATGGTTTTTGTGAAAAAGGACCGATGTTGGTCATCCATCCGGAAGGTATTTTTTATCCACAATTAAATGAAGATAATATACCAAAAGTAGTTGTAAATACTATTAAAAATGGCGAGCTGGTCAAAAAGTTGATTTTTAAAGACCCTGCAACTAAAAAGAGAATCGCTCACGAGAAAGACATTCCCTTTTACAAACTTCAACAAAGAATCATTTTCGGCAAAAACGGCATCATCGACCCGACCAGCATCGAAGATTATATATTAGTGGATGGTTATAAGGCTCTGGAGAAAGCGCTCTTCGAAATGAAGCCTGAAGAAATTATCGATCAGGTAAAGAAATCCGGCTTAAGGGGTCGTGGGGGCGGTGGTTTCCCGGCAGGAATAAAATGGGAAACCTGCCGGAAACATGATGGCGACAGATATGTTATATGCAATGCTGACGAAGGTGATCCCGGCGCATATATGGATCGAAGCCTTTTAGAAGGCAATCCCCACAGTGTAGTGGAAGGTATGATAATTGGAGCCATAGCCGTTGGATCCCGTGAGGGATATGTTTATGTAAGACATGAATACCCCCTGGCGGTAAAAAACTTGACCATCGCTTTACAAAAGGCAAGGGAACTGGGTTTGCTGGGCAGCAATATTCTCGGATCCGGTCTTGATTTCGACATTCATATCAGCCGCGGCGGCGGTGCCTTTGTATGCGGCGAATCCACTGCATTAATGGCCTCGCTTTCAGGCGAGCCCGGACGACCCAGGGCAAAATACGTTCATACCGTGGAAAAAGGGTTCCGTAATAACCCATCAATGCTGAATAATGTCGAAACTTTGGCCAATGTGCCGGTTATTATCGATAAAGGCGCGGACTGGTATTCTTCAATAGGTACCGAGTTCAGTAAAGGAACAAAAATATTTTCACTTGTCGGGAAAGTGGCTAACACCGGTCTGGTCGAAGTCCCCATGGGGACCAGTTTGCGTACGATTATTTATGATATCGGGGGCGGTATTCCAAGAAAGAAAAAGTTCAAAGCGGTCCAAACCGGCGGCCCTTCCGGTGGATGTATTCCGGAAAAGTTTTTAGATCTGGGCGTTGACTTTGATGAGTTGACCAAAGTCGGATCTATGATGGGCTCCGGCGGCATGATTGTTATGGACCAGGACACCTGCATGGTTGATGTTGCCCGTTATTTTATTGATTTCCTCCAGGAGGAATCCTGTGGTCAATGCAATCCCTGCCGTGAGGGGATCAAACGAATGCTGGAGATTCTGAACGATATTTGTGCAGGTGACGGCAAGGAAGGCGATGTCGAACTTTTGGAAGAACTGGGTGCCATGGTCCAGAAGTTTTCCCTTTGTGGTTTGGGGACTTCGGCCGCAAACCCGGTTTTGACCACTATTCTCTATTTCAGAGATGAGTATGAAGCCCACATTAAGGATAAGAAATGCTATGCAGGCGTATGCAAAACGCTGTTTCATTATGAGATTGATGAAGAGGCATGCAATGGCTGCACCCTGTGCGCTAAAAAATGTCCCGAGGATGCCATCACCGGCAAGCTGAAAAAACTTCACACATTGGACCAAGAGAAGTGTATCAAGTGCGGCATTTGTTACGATGTCTGTCTGCCCAATGCTGTCTTAGTTAAATAATCTAAGAACATAAGAGGGTTAAAACCCATGATTACATTTAAGCTAAACGGAAAAAAAGTTCAGGGAGAAGAAGGGGAGTATATCCTTCAGGTTGCTGAAAAATACGGCGTTGCAATTCCGACCCTGTGCCATCATAAGGCTCTCGAACCTGCCGGCATGTGCCGTATTTGCACGGTAGAGCTTTTTGACGGTCGGCGCACCCGTTTTGTGACCGCCTGTAACTATCCTATCTGGGAGGGGATGGAGGTCAAGACGGACACCGAAGCGGTTCATGAGGGTCGTAAACTGATTGTTGAATTATTGTTTGCTCGTTGTTCGGAAGCTACCATGGTTAAGGATCTGGCAGCGCAATACGGCATCGAGGAACCACGCTTTGCAAAAGAAGATGATACCTGTATTCTTTGCGGACTCTGCACACGCATCTGTGAAAGGATGGGCAGCAGTGCCATCAGCTTGACCGGCCGGGGTGTTGACATGAAAGTGGACACACCCTTTGGTTTTCATAGCGATGTCTGTCTAACATGCGGGGCTTGCGCATTTGTCTGTCCAACCGGACATATTACACTGGATAAGATACAAGCAGAGGTTTCAAAACACGACTTAAAAAAGATCCCTTCTGAATACGATATGGGTCTTGCAGGCCGCAAACCCATATATGTGCCATATGCCCAGGCGGTTCCCAACATGCCGGTCATTGACCGCACCAAGTGCGTTCATTACAAAACCGGCGGCTGTAAAATCTGCACCGTGTTTTGTATGGTAAATGCCATTGACCATATGCAAGAGGATGAAATTGTCGAACTCGACGTCGGATCGATCATCATTGCCCCCGGCACCCAGGCCTTTGACCCCGCAGTTCATGATACCTATGGCTATAAGAAACACCCCAACATTGTGACGAGCCTGGAATTCGAAAGGATTCTTTCGGCTTCTGGACCCTATGGCGGCCACCTGGTTCGGCCCTCAGATCATAAAGAGCCCGAAAAAATCGCCTGGCTGCAATGCATCGGATCCCGGGACGAACACCTGGGCGCCCGGGGTTATTGCTCAGGTGTCTGCTGTACCTACGCCGTCAAGGAAGCTATGCTGGCCAAGGAACACAGCAGCGGGGACCTGGATACGGCCATTTTCTATATTGATATACGTACTTACGGAAAAGACTTTGAAAGATACTATAACCGCGCAAAGGATGAAATGGGGGTCCGTTTCATCAAATCTAAAGTCACCAACGTTATCCCTGTTGAAGAAACTGGAAGGCATCTTATCCGCTATGTGGACGAGCCCGGCAAGCGGGTTGAAGAAGAATTTGATATTGTAGTGCTTTCAGTAGGTCTTGCGGTCAGCCCGGAAGGTATAGAGCTGGCTGAGAGATTGGGTGTTGACTTGGAACACTATAACTTTGCCAGCACCAACAGTTTTGCACCGGTTGAAAGTTCAAAACCGGGCATTTATGTCTGCGGCGCCTTTGAGGCGCCGAAGGATATTCCGTCATCGGTTGTTGATTCCAGTGCTGCAGCCGGTGTGGTGGGAAGCAGACTAGCCGAAGCCCGGTGGACCCTTACCAAGACAAAAGATATCCCCGAGGAGTTGGACGTTAGCGGGGAACCCCCCCGAATCGGTGTTTTTGTATGCCGTTGCGGTACCAATATCGCGGCCATTGTCGATGTTCCTGATGTGGTGGAGTTTGCCAAAAACCTGCCCGGTGTTGCCTATGTTGAAGAAAATTTGTTTAGTTGCTCCCAGGACACCCAGGAGAAAATGACCGAGGTCGTTAAAAAGCATCAACTGAATCGGATTGTTGTAGCGGCCTGCTCCCCGAAAACCCATGAACCGCTTTTTCAGGAGACCTTAATCAACGCCGGCATTAATAAATATCTGTTCGAGATGGCCAATATCAGAAACCAGTGTTCCTGGGTCCATAAAAACGATCCTGATGAGGCCACGGAAAAATCCAAAAATATGCTCAGAATGGCCG
>JAZFVY010000457.1:0-3526 GCA_036447975.1 Desulfobacterales bacterium | reverse complement strand
CCGTTGCCGAAAGCTGTACCGGCGGTCTGATATCCCACTGGCTTACCAATGTGCCGGGCAGCTCGGAATATTTTCTCTATTCAGGTGTAACATATTCAAATGAATCCAAATCAAAGTTGCTGGGCGTGTCTACTAAGATATTAGAACGATACGGAGCCGTGCACGAAGAGACCGTAAAAGAGATGGCCGAAGGTGTAAGACGTGTTGCCGGATCAACTTACGGATTGGCAACCAGCGGTATTGCAGGACCGGCTGGAGGAACAAACGATAAACCTGTTGGAACTGTCTGCATCGGTCTTGCGGCCCCACATTCTGTCAAAGGGTTTCGGTTCTTTTTTCCATTCTATAGCAGGTCTAGGAATAAAAAAATTTTCGCCATGACAGCCCTTGATCTGCTGCGGCATGAACTTCAGGGTTAACTTTCTATGTACTATCAAAACAGGTTTTGAACCATAAAGCTGCTTCCCGAACAAAATTTTCCTGGTGCTCTTTATTGCTCATGCGATGGTCTCCATCTTTTTGCATTATCAATTTTTTTGGCTTACAGGCCTTTGCGTATATCTCCCGGGCATTTGATGGCGGCACCAGGTTATCAGAATCGCCGTGAAATATTAGAATATGGTGAAGACTTGAAAGCTTGTCTGAAATGTTGGACTGAAGATATTTTTTATCAAACGGGGGTTTTTGCGTATTTGAATTGTCTGATTTTTCCGGGGCCTCAATTATGGAGCCGCTGCGTACAGGTGCTGCAAATGTAACCAGTGCATCCACATTAAATGCAGCTGCTACGGATATGCAGACAGCACCACCCATGCTGCTTCCAAAAAGACCTATCCGGTCACCGACATCTTTTCTTATTTGAATTGTTTTTATTGCACTGATCAAGTCATTACATCGGGCTTCAATAGAAGTGACATCTTTGAAAATACCATTGCTTTGTCCGCATCCCCGATGGTCGAATCTGAAGAATGCAATGCCGTACTCATTACATTGTATTGCCAGTTGGATCTGTTTGGGAGAACCGCTGCTGCTGAGAAGACCATGTGAGCCGATAACAACCGGCGGCCGATCTGTGGTCGGGTGATGGAGGGTGCCCCTGAGAAGAAGCCCGTTGGATGAAAACGTGATCTTTTTGCAAATGGAATCGGTTTCTGAATTTTGCATGATCATCACCTTGAGACCTTTGCAAAACGTCCCCTTTTGCCCAATTTCTGTGTCGGCTCAACATTTTGCACGCAGTGAAGCTTTAGCTTTATCCTCAAAATACTCCATGTATTCGTGCCTGCCCCGTAGGTCAGGAAGATCGTACGGGGTGGTTAAAATTTTCGCCTTCCCCTCCGGGGCGTAGGCCCCGCGGGCCGGAGGCTTGAACTTGAACAAAATTGAGCGTTTTGCAAAGGTCACCTTGATTTTATATTTGTTGATAGTATAAACAAAATTCTATGGTGTGTCACTATTCGATTTTGTAACGGGGAGTTCGGAATGAAAGTTAAAAAAGGGCAACAGCTTAAACTGAGCATCTCCGGGATAGCATTTGGTGGAAAAGGTCTTGCACGGGTTGACGGCCTCGCTGTTTTTGTTGATAAGGCTGTACCTTTAGATGTAGTCATTGCGCGCATAATTAAAAAAAAGAAGCAGTATGCAGAGGCCCGTGTCGATACCCTGTTGGAGCCATCACCATTCAGGATAAACCCTCGTTGTGTATACAGCGGTTTTTGCGGCGGCTGCAAATGGCAGTTTTTAATTTACGACAAACAGCTTGTTTACAAACGTCAGCATGTTGTCGACTCCCTTGAGCACATTGGGCTTATACAAGATGTTTTGGTACATCCGACAATTACTTCGCCGTTGATCTTTGGATACCGGAACAAGATGGAGTTTTCCTGCTCTGACCGGAGATGGCTTCTACCGGACGAAATGGACTTGGAGGATGTTGACAAAGGTTTTGCAATTGGGCTTCATGTGCCGGGGACTTTTTACAAAGTTCTTGATACCAGGTCATGTCTGCTTCAGCCGGAGCTCGGCAACCTTATTCTTGATGATGTCAGAACCTTTATAAAGCAATCTGATGCCCCAGTTTATGGACTTCGAAGTCATAAAGGATTCTGGCGTTTTCTTATGCTGAGACATTCTGCTGCTTATGATCAGTGGATGGTAAACATCATTACCGCAACAAAAGATCGCGAAAAGGTGCAATTGCTTGCAGATCAGTTGATGGATAAGTATCCTCAAATCGTTTCCGTTGTAAACAACATAACTTCACGAAAAGCAGGTGTTGCCGTTGGAGAATTCGAGATACAGCTTGCTGGCCTTTCCTGCATAAAGGATAAAATCGGTAGTTTTGAGTTTGAAATATCGGCAAACTCTTTTTTTCAGACCAATACACTTGGCGCGGAACATTTGTACAAAATCGTAAAGGAATATGCCGGACTTTCGGGCCGGGAGACGGTTATTGACCTTTACAGCGGTACAGGGTCCATCGCAATATATCTTGCTGATTCCGCAAAAGAGGTGATCGGAATGGAAATCGTTGAAAGCGCTGTAACAGATGCTGAAAACAACTGCCGTATGAACAGAATTTCCAATTGCCGGTTCATCCTTGGTGATATCAAGAAAAGCCTTTCAAAAGTTACGGTCAGGCCTGATGTTCTGATCATCGATCCACCCAGGGCTGGGATGCATAAGGATGTTGTCAGACAGGTACTTGAAATGGCCCCCATCAGAATTGTTTATGTGTCCTGCAACCCCGCTACCATGGCAAGGGATCTTGGCATGATAAAAGACAGCTACAGGGTGTTGGAAGTACAGCCGGTTGATATGTTCCCTCACACCTATCACATAGAGTCTGTGGCAAAATTGGAACGAAAGTAAATTTGTATTTATGGGTTGCATTAAATGAGGGTTATTTAAATATGCATGAAAAACGACGGAAACAAGGACCTACTACAAGGCCTCCCAAGGGGGATATAATCAAAGTACCTCCCGAATACTGGGATGATTTGAAAAAAATGGATTCAGAAAATCTTTGTGAACATTCTCTTGCAACACCAAATCTTCCTGAGGGATTACTAATACGTTTTTTAAAGGATGATGTACTTATTGACATGGAAAATCACTGTCTCTGGCGGTTAAGTCCCGACCAGCGCAAAAAAATAGATCACCCCCTCCTTGAGCTGGTCATTCTGGTTTATCTGCTCAATGTGGCTCCCGATCTGCTCAGCCGGGAAATGGTCAGTGCAAATGATCTTAAAGACGCTCATTTTTTTCAAGGACCTCATGCGCTCAAAGTAGCACCCCTTTTGGAACGCTACGGCAGAGATCTTGACGGGTTTAAAAAGGCGTCGGAAAACCTGGGCGGTGAACTTCTGGATATGGCTGACGCGGCATACAGGTTTTCTCCGCTTCCCAAGATACCTCTGTATTACTTGTTATGGGAAGGTGATGATGAATTTCAGCCGCATCTTTCCATTCTCTTCGACCGATCAATTGAACGTCATCTTTCAGCGGATGCCATCTGGGGTCTTGT